>JAFWEB010000028.1 GCA_017515925.1 Candidatus Saccharimonadota bacterium
AAATAAAACCATAATAAGTATGGAGGTTTATTTCTATGGCAGAGACTGATAGTTCAGCGCCAGTTACGGAAAAAACCGTAGCTACACCAAATCTGACAGACCCAAAGAATAGCAAAAAGAAACCATTGATAATTATCGGTATTGTCATTGCGGCGCTACTTGTAATAGGTGGTGGCGTGGCCGCGTTTGCTTATTTCTCGGCTATAAATTCACCAGAGGGAATTGCGACCGATATTTTTACAAATTTAGTCAGAGAGAAAAACGTCCAGGTTAGTGGCAAAATAAAACAAGATGATCGATCGGTAGCCATCAAAGCCGTTACAAACAGTGACTTGAATGTTAATCTGAGCGCTACAGTCAATCTCGATGAAAATCAAAAGATTGGTGTGGACGGCATTTACAGTAATGGCGATCTTTACATAAAAGTAGAAGACGTGTCTGAGCAGAGTGGCTCACTCAGCAGTCTAAATAAAGTTTTGGAACAATCCTCAGTTGACACTGTGAGTAGTGGCATGGCATCTTTGATTAGTCTTGATGATATGAAGGGTACATGGTGGAAGATATCGGCACCAGAAATATCCGAGACGCTTGGAAAGTATCTTGGTAATTCTTTTGCTAGCGTATTTGATGGATTATATACCTGTGCCAAGGACGCTATAAAAGATTTTAGCCAAAACAGTAACGATCAGATCGAGCTTTACAAGAAAAATAATTTCATCACACTGAAAGAAAAATCTAAAAATGTCTATGATGCATCAATTGATCGTAAAAAATTAGCTGATTTCATGAATGGCTTGAAAGATACTTCTAGCTACAAAAAACTAAGTAATTGCTTTAATAATATGGGTGCATTTTCTAATTCCATCAAGTCGACAGTAGATGAAGAAGCAGACACTAGCGAGCAAATCGCAAATATTCCAACTTCGCTAGTTATCAGCATTAACGACAATCGTCAGCTAACAAAAATTGCTTTTACAGCCGGCACAGAGGAGTCTAAAATCGACGTAGACCTATCTTTTGATTACAAAGGCTACACTAATATCTCAGCTCCATCCGACTCCAAGTCATTTACAAATATTCTCAAGAAAACCATGGATAATTTCTTTGGCGGACAAGGCTCGTATTCTAGTTTTTATCCAAGCATTTCGCCAATAGAAAATTGTAGTTCATCCAATATGATGAATTGTGTAAATGATCTAGATATTGAAGATATCTAAAAATATGTTATAATATCTGTTAATGACAGATGCGCTGAAAAACAAATTAAAATCTCTACCATCCTCCCCCGGAGTTTATTTCCATAAGAATAAACAGGGGGAGGTGATTTATGTTGGCAAAGCCGCCGTTCTAAAAAATCGCGTGCGTCAGTATTTCCAAAATACTGAAAAAGACCCCAAGACCGAGGCGCTCGTGGCCGAGATTTATGATACTGATTGGATTGTGGTGGATACCGAAATGGATGCACTTTTCCTAGAATCCGAAATGATCAAGCGCTACAAACCAAAATGGAATATTTTGCTTCGTGATGACAAGACGGTTTCCTATGTCCGTATCGATACGAAGTCCGAAGTCCCGTATGTCTCGATGACGCGCCAGCCTCAGGATGACAAGGCGACTTATATTGGTCCGTTTTATGCCAAGACTACCATTGTCACAGCGCTTCGTATCCTGCGCAAAGTCTTCCCATATTATGACAAGCCATATGATGGCAAAAAGACATTAAATACCGACTTAGAGCTCACCCCGGGTATTGAGATTGGTAAAACCACCCCTGCCGAGTATAAGAAAACTTTACGCAAATTAATTCGTTATCTAGAAGGCGACCGCGAGAAATTGATCCGCGATCTAGAAAAAGAAATGAAAAAAGAGGCCACTCTCCAGCATTTTGAAAAAGCCGCCGAGCTGCGTAATCAGTATTTTGGGCTAAAAGGTCTGAAAAAGAAAATCGTCTTTTCTGACAAAGAATTCATGGATATTTCCTCGGATCAGGCTCTCAGGCAACTCCAAAAAATTCTAGATTTGAACGAGCCGCCACGCCGGATTGAGGGCTATGATATCTCCCATGAACAGGGGACTAATGTAGTAGCTAGCATGGTGGTGTTCACCAATGGTGTATCGGATAGGGCAGAGTATCGCAAATTCAAAATGCGTCGTCAGAGAAATGACGATACTGCCAATATGAGAGAAGTGATTGAGCGCCGTCTGAAACATAGCGAATGGGACTACCCAGATTTGATTATCTTAGATGGTGCCGAGGGGCAGATTTCGGCAGTGGCAGATTTATTATACGAAGTTAATATTCCAGTGATTGGTCGTGATAAATCTGGCGATCACAGCAAAAACGCCAGCGTGGTGATAGTGATTCCAAAAATCAATGGCGATCAGATTTCTTATCAGCACGAAGTCTTGCCGCTAGATTCCCATATTGCCAAATTGATTGCGCGTATTGACGAAGAATCTCATCGTTTTGCAATTTCTTATCATCGCCTCCTGAAACGCAAAACTATGCTAAAATAGTCTTTATGATAAAAAGACAATTGTTGGCGTTTTTTGCTAGATGGATTCTTTCCAGTGTCGGGATGTGGATCTCTATCACTCTGTTTGCCACAGTCAAAGGCGATTCCACCTGGTGGATGTTTGTCTTGGCGGGCTTTATCTTTTCTTTGCTCAATGCGGTTGTTCGCCCGATTGCGACCACAGTGGCGCTCCCGCTCATCCTCTTTACGATGGGACTTTTTACGGTATTAATCAACACCGCTATGGTGGCACTCACGCTGAAGTTTCTGCCAAATGTCTCAATGGATTTCTGGGGTGCGGTACTGTCGTCCCTTGTCTTAAGTATCGCAAATGGGGTTGTAAATTTCTGGTCTTCGCCTTATAATAGAAAGTAATTATGGAGATTGGATCGTTTATTCAGACTATTACTTTGATTTCTGCAATTTTGTCGATTGTGTTGATTCTGTTGCAACAGCGTGGTGCATCCCTCGGTGCGGGCTTTGGTGCATCTGGCGAGCTATACACTACTCGTCGCGGTCTAGAGAAATCACTCTTTATTACTACCGTTGTGATGGTAGTGATTTTCGTATCATCTATTATTGCGCTATTAATCATTCCATCATAAATCTATGAAACATACTATCAAAAAACGTGGGCAAAAGTTAGTAAAGCGTGTTTCTCATTTTTCTAAAAAGGCAGGTGAGGAAAGCAAAGAGCATTTGCGCGAGAATGTCGTCGAGCGTATTTCTCATATCAAAAATATCAAACTTTTGATCCTAGAATGGTCACTTTTGATTTTGGTGATTATCATGCTATCTATCACCCAGTCTTTCCTTTATACCGAATCTTATGCTACAGATACTTATATCGAGGGTGGTACATATTCTGAGGCTACACTGGGCAGGATCAATTCGCTGAACCCCCTATTTGCCAATACCGATAGCGAAAAAGCCCTCAGCAAGCTAATGTTTGCTACACTTTCATCCGTGGATTACTCTGGTCACATTGGTCTGGGTCTGGCCGATTCTATCACTACTAATGATGATGGAACAGTCTGGACAGTCAAGCTCCGCGACAATCTAAAATGGTCTGATAACGAGCCAATCACTAATGACGATGTGATGTTTACTGTTTATCTATTGCAGTCCGCTTCAATCAACTCGATTTATTCTACTAACCTATCTGGTGTCCAGACCAAGGTAGAGGATGGCAAGCTAGTATTTTCTCTACCAACTGCCTATGCTAATTTTGCTTCGGCCTTGGAATTTCCAATTTTGCCGCAGCACATCTTGAAAGATATTAATCCATCACTACTCTTGGAGCATACATTTTCTACTTCACCAATCACCTCTGGCGCTTTTTCCTACAAAGCATCCCAGGCTGTGGGCAATACTGGCGAAAAGGTAGTTTATCTTACACCAAACGACAACTATTACAAGAGCGAGCCGATGGTGGAAAGTTTTGCCGTGCATGCTTATATGACTACGGATGATATTATCTCTGCGATTAATGCCGGTACGGTCACCGCTACAGCAGCACTGCTTCCAACCGATAGCGACAAAATCACCGCCACCAATATTTACGAAAAACAGACCGCGCTAAACTCTGGTGTCTTTGCATTTTTCAATACCAATAGCCCATTGATGTCTAATAAATCAATCCGCCAAGCCTTGCAGCAGGGAATTGATATGAGGTCTCTGCGCGCTCCACTAGGCGAAGAAGAAGCTCTAGACTACCCACTCTTGCCAGACCAGATTGAGCTAGACGACATGCCTAGCCTCCCAGAATACGATCCAGAGGCAGCCATGCAAAAAATCGCCAGCTCCGGTGTGCCAGAAGACCAGAGAAGAGTCCTGCTTTCTACTATTAATACTGGATATTTCCCAGCATTGGCCGAGAATCTCAAATTCCAGCTCGAAAAGCTAGGATTTAATGTAGAGCTAAATATTTCTGCCCCAGGCCAAGATTTCCTGATGACCGTAATTCGTCCACGCAATTACGATATCTTGCTTTACGAAATCGAGCTTGGTTCTGATTCAGATTTGTTCCCATATTATCACTCTTCACAGGTGACAGAAAACGGCCTCAACCTATCTAACTATCGCAATACTATCGCATCTGATGCGGTGCTAGCTACCCGAAGTACTTTGGACCCAGCCAAGAAGGCACAAAAATACAAAACTTTCCTCAAGACATGGATCGAGGATGTGCCAGCTATCGGTATTTATCATGTGAATCTATCTTATTTCGTCAACAAAAATGTCCGTTCATTCTCCGAAGATGTGAGGTTGGTGACTGCAGTCGATCGCTTTGTCGATGTGCAATACTGGGCAACTGAGCGCGCCACAAAGAATAGGACACCGTAGCGCCTGGGTAGGACCGATTTGCGCCTGACTAGGACCGATTTGCTACGCGCCTGACTAGACATCGCCGACTAACGTCGGCTCCTTTGCTTCGTCGTTTCGGAAAACATTGAGTAAACTCAAGTTTTCACTCAACTCCTGACTAGGACCAATTCGCTACGCGAATTGCTCACCTGCGTCGCCTCGGAAAAGTCAATGCAAGCATTGCTTTTCACTCGGCTCCTTGGTGGATCGAACTAGCAATGTGCTAGTTCTCGTCCTAGTCAAGGCGCACAAAGGCAAAAATAAAATAAGTCCCGTAGGGACTTCTTTTATTTTTGGTGCGCCTGACTAGACTCGAACTAGCACACCCGAAGGCACTACCACCTCAAGGTAGCGTGTATACCAATTTCACCACAGGCGCAAATGTACGATATATATTATATCATATTTTGGGATTTTGTGGGTTTTTGTTAAATTTTCCTTGACATAAGCAAAATGGAGATATAAAATTAAGTATAAGGATATTTAGATATTATTTATATTGGAAAGGGAGAGAAGATGTCCAAAATAAACAAACTTTTAGCAGGTGCAAGCGCCTTAGCTACTACCGGTGCGCTATTTGTGCCTTTTGTAGCAAATGCTGCAGTCCAGTGTGAAACTGGTGTTACTTGTCAGGAATCAGATGATTTCACCACTACTATCAATGTAGCTGATGTCCTTGCCGTAGAGTTCAAATCTATTTCTGAGGCCGGCACTAAGACTCGCAATTGCCAGGCTACCGGCGGTGCAGCTCAGACTTGTACTGGCGATGAACAGAGCACATACACCACCCTTCTCCCAGGGTCTTCCAATGTAACAGATAATACATCTTCTGCTCGCACCGAGCTTCGCGTCACTACCAATGCCACTGCAGGCTACATCGCAACTCTCCTAGATAGTGATACTTTGATTAATCTCACCACTACCGGTGGTGCATCTATCAATGCTATCAATTCCAAGCCAGTTGGCACATCTAATCCTGGCTGGGCAGTTTCTGTAGACGGTGCAGGCTGGCAGATCATGAAAGCTAGCAACCAGACTCCTATCACAATCAAATCTCACAATCCTACATCTGGCTCTAGTACCATGACTTCCACCATTCAGAACGAGCTCACTACTGTTTATTACGGCTATGCCGCCACCAGCACCCAGGCTCCTGGTTCATATACCGATACAGTAGTATATACTATTACCACACAATAATATATTAAAGTGACAATAAATAAAAAGTAGCCCCAAGGGCTACTTTTTTACTATGACCCGCATAGGACCTTCGCCTCTATGCCGCAGCGGTAAACGACTACTTACCAGTCATAGATTCTGTAAATAATATATATCAGAGATTAATATATTACAAGTATCTAGATCACTATTGTTGATTGTGGAAAAATTCATAAAAAATGTCATAAAAAAGTCTTGACATTAGCATATGCGGTATAGTATACTAGGAATCACAAAGGTCATATAAATAAACAACAAAAAAATAGAAAGGAAAAATTTATTATGTCCAAAAAATCTACAAAAATTATTGCTGTTGCTGGCGTTGTTGCTGGTCTCGGCGTAGCTGCTCTTCCAGCAATGACATTTGCTGCTCAGTCCGTAAAGGGTCAGGTGAATGTTGAAGCAGAGGTTCTATCTGCTATCGCTATGACTATCGAAGGAAATGACGATACTGGTACTCATACTGGTGTAAGCACATTTACCCCATCTAACGCAGCATATATTGGTAATTATGATACCTCCACTGGTACTGCTTACAGCTCAAGCGCATTGCAAACTTCTGGCTCAAGAACTACAATTCTTCCAAATGCAGAAGTTGAAGGTGCTTGGGGAGCAGATGAGAATAACTTCGGTTCTTTGATTACAGTCTACACAAATGATGCTGATGGTTATAATCTAACAGTAGCAGATCAGGATACTAATACTAGCCTCGTAAAGGGTACTGGTGCTGGTGCTCCAGAAATTGCAGCTCTTGATGCAACTACAAATCCATTTGGTGCAGGCCACTCTGCATGGGGCTACAAAGTAAGCGGTGGTTCTTCATGGCTCGCAATGCCTGGTAGCGGTGACACCCCTGCTTTGATTAAGAATGGTTCAGCTGTAGCTGCTGGTGATACATCTACTGTTCTTTATGCAGTTTCTACTTCTGCTACTCAAGCAACAGGTGTTTACAACGATACTATCGTCTACACAGCTACTACAACTAACTAATTAAATAGTTAGATAGAATCCCCCAGCAATGGGGGATTTTTTGATTAAAAAATATCTAGCCAATTGTCTCTAAATTTTTGCGAAATAATCTTAAAGTAATCTGAATTAATTTCAGAAGTTGCTTTGGAAATTGTAGAATTTTTTGCCTGGTCTAAGGAGCTAAAAATCGTTTTGATTGCTCTTTCTAGGGAGTCTAGTTGCATCTGGGATAAAACAATCTTAGTCTCATCTGAAACTCTCGGCTTTATCATGGCGAGTAGATCACCCCGGAGTTTCTTCGCCTCCTTAATATTCTTTAGTGAAAGCGGCTTTAGATGGCTTGCGTCATTTCTAAGTTCTATGACTCGTCCGAGATGTCTCAGAAATTTCTTCTCATTTATTTTTTCTGCTAACATAGTATTGCCCAGTATCGTTATTAGTGTGTCTGGTGGCGTGATGTCGTTAATTTTCTTATTCGCTTCATCAAAGTCCTTGCTTTCTTTTATAACCTCTATAAAAGTGTCTATATCGACGGTTTTTGCTGGCTCAATTTCCAAGATCATTTTGATTTCATTCAGCGTTAGCTCGTCAATAAAGTTTTCAATTTCTTCTTTAACGTTACGGACGTTCTTACTGGATTTTTTGTGTGGCACACCGGATTTATTATTCACGGCTACGATGGCTTGTGGGACATAATTTACCTGTCTGGCAAAATTTTTTAGCAAACTCTTTAGCGCGAGTTCTACTCCAAATACTTCGTTTAGTACTAATAGTGATCGTTTCTTATTGATCTCTGCTTTGTCTGGTTTTGAGGTGCTCTCTGTTTCCATAAAAAACTCCTGTTCTCCCACCTCTTTCCATTATAATATCATATTATAATACAATTGTATTGCATTTTGTATTCTTTTTTGATATAATTAGATTATGGTAAAAAGTATTGACGGAATCAAAGTTGAGTGGAGTGAATCCAAGAATGCTGTGAACGTCAAGAAACACGGCTTATCATTTGAAACTGCAGCCCTAGTCTTTGAGGATGTCAATAGGGTTGAGTTTTATGATACCGTCCATAGCGTTGGCGAGGATAGGTATATCACCATCGGCATAGTCAATAAGCTGATTACGGTTGTATATACTGAGCGCGTCAAGGCTTTAAGAATAATCTCCGCTAGGGTGGCCACAGCGGCGGAAAGGAAAATATATCATGGAAAAAATCACTAGAAAGACTATCAAGCCAGGTCAGAAATTGACCGCAAAACAAATCAAAGAGATAGAAGACGCATCTCGTCGTCCTATCGTTTTTGACGACGATAGTCCAGAATTTACTTATGAAGAAATGTTAAAGATGATCAAAGAAACTAAAAAACGTCGTGAAGAGCCTAAAAAACAAGTTATTACACTTAGGCTTTCTACCCCTACCGTCAACAAAGCAAAAGCCGTAGGGAAGGGCTATACTAGTTTTTTGAGTCGTTTGGTAGAAAACGCTATCAACGATAAAGACATCGTTTCTCGTAGTCTATAATTTTGAATTTCCCACTTGTCATCCTCACTCTGTTCGTGTATAATGTATCACATAACAAGGAGGTTAATGGCTAAAAAATTAAAAGTATTTCTTGCTGCTCTTGTCGCAGTCGCAACTTTCGGAATTTATAATGCATTTTCTACGGGCACAGCTTATGCAGACGATACAGATCGTCATCCTATCCTATTACAAATTTCTCCTACCAAGCAGAAGATTTCCCTCACTCCGGGTTCTTCTTACGTAGGATCGTTTAAGGTTCACAATGCTGGCACCATGCCTTTCACCTATTCCGTCTCTGCCACGCCATATAGCGTGACGAATGAAGAATACAGCCCTAACTATACTGATTTGGCGCATTATTCTCAGATGTCAGACTGGATCACATTTGACGAATCTACCAAGACCGGCACTATCGAGCCTGGCACTATCGTAGACGTTGCATTCACCGTCAACGTCCCTACTGATGTCCCATCCGGCACTCAATATGCCGCCCTGATGGCTCAGACCGAAGATGGTAACGCGGAAAACGCTACCGTCGCTGTTGTCCACCGTGTTGGTATGATCTTAGCAGCTACTGTCCCAGGCGAGACTCGCGCTACTGGTGAGATTGTTAAGAATAATGTCAGCTCATTCTACTTCTCACCTCCAGTCACTATGTCTTCCTTGGTGAAGAACACTGGTAACGTCGAGCAGACTGCTACTTACACTTACAAAATTTATCCATTATTCTCTAATGAAGCCCTCTATAGCAACGAGGAAAAACCACAAACACTAGATATTATCCCAGAAACCAGCCGTTTTAATTCTATGACTTGGGAAGGCGCACCACAACTAGGCATCTTCTGGATGGAGCAGAGTATTGACTTTGCCGGAGAGGTCAATACCGTTGGCAAGCTGGTCCTCATCTGTCCACTCTGGTTGCTCATCGTTGTAATCGTATTCCTAGTCGCTGCTATTCTCTGGCTTGTTAATCGTTCCAAAAAGCGTGGGCAACGTAGAAGTTCATCACAAAAGGAGGAAACTAATGCTTAAGAAAATTACCAAAGTAATTGTCGCATTGATCACCATCGCTGCGATGACGATTGCGCCGCTCACCTCTGCTTACGCCGAAGGCGAAGAAGAGCAGAACG
>JAFWEB010000029.1 GCA_017515925.1 Candidatus Saccharimonadota bacterium
CGCTCCAATTCCATGCTGTCCAGAAGCTGCGCTTTCATCTCGCGTTTTTCTACAGTATTAGTCAATTCCATCATGCGATCAGCGAGTGTAGACTTGCCATGATCAATATGCGCAATAATACAAAAATTTCTGATTTTGTCAGTGTTCATAATACATATTATAACATATTTTCTCCTTCTCCCGCTCCGCGTGAGAATCTACGTCATTCAGAAATTGAAAGCAAGCTTTCATTTCTTCATTTCCTTGGTTCATCGACGGCACGGTGGAAGGAACGCCAGCAGATTTAACAGTGTATATTGATACCAATATCGCCCATGACCATACATATTACGGTAATGGTTGTACAAATGGTTGGGGAGCCGATGGTAAAGGTGGCTCTGATACACCATGCGAAACACGAATTGTAGAGACGCCAGGCGAGGAGGAGCAAAAGAACGGTACTTATTATCATTTTCAGGCAGCTTCATCAGGATCTGGTGCAGCAGTTACAACGAAATACGATAGCGTTCCTGATACTTTCTGTCCTTTTGGCTGGCAAGTGCCTTACGATGGCACGGGTGGGGATTATTATGATACGTCTAAATCCTGGAAATTTTTACTAAGTAGCTATTCAATCCCTAACGATGAAGGAGGAGCAAGAACTCTTAGAGAATATCCATTTAATATTAGCAGTAGTGGAAGATTTTCCTGGGAATTTGGTAGATTGTATAACATGCCAGGAAGTGCATGGCTTTGGTCGGGCAATGCAGAAGCACAAATTTGGGCAAGGCATTTTTACGTCTGGGGAACTGGGCCAGGCATCAGCACTTATCAAAAATATACAGGCTTCACAGTTCGTTGCATTTTGTTTCTTGATGCCAACTTCATCGACGGCACGGAGGCGAGTGCGTATGTAAGCGGTGACCCAACAAGAAGTCTGCTTCAGTATCAAAATGAGAATTATGAAATTGATCGTTCATTTTTCGGAAAAGGCTGCATCAATGGATGGGGACAGGATGGAACAGGAGGATCTGATATTCCTTGTACAACTCGAATTGTAAAAACAGCAGACAATGAAGACCAAAAAAATGGAACTTATTACAATTATCAATCTACGACTTCTGGTTCTGGTGCTTCGCTTAAAACCGACAACGCTAATGCTCCTGATACTTTCTGCCCTCTTGGCTGGCAATTGCCTTACGGTAGCACGGGTGGGGTTTATTATGATAAGTCAAAATCATGGAGATTTTTATTTGATGCATATGATATATCATACAATGAAGGAAATGAGCCAAGTAGCGTAAAACTCAGATCCTATCCATTATCGTATATTCTTGGTGGTTATTTTGGAGGCGCAACAGGAAGATTGTATCATCAAGGTGATGAAGGATATCACTGGGGATCAACAAACAACAATAGTATATACGCTTATAGAATTACCATGTGGCCTAGAGGATTACGTTCTGCAGAGATTAATTCAAAACTATCTCAATATCCAATTCGTTGTCTGTAATTATTATGATGCTTCATCGACGGCACGGTGGCAGGAACAAACGTTAGTTTTGGAGATCATGATTTGAATAATGATCATGTGTTTTATGGAAATGGATGCCCGAATGGATGGGATGATAGCAAGCCGAATGCGGGAGGGTCCACGGTTGCCTGTGATTCAAGCACGGCAACAACGATGGATGGAGAAACATTGAGTACAAAAACAGTTTACTCATTCCAAGCTGCAACTTCAGGCGCTGGTTCCACAGTTATAACCGCCAATGCAAATTCTCCTGATACTTTCTGTCCTCTTGGATGGCAACTGCCTTACGGTGGCACGGGTGGGGATTATTATGATAAAAGTGGATCATGGGATTATTTATTTAATGCGTATAGTATTCCACTATCCGGTAATTCGGGTACAGGTGCAAGAAAGTTACGATCATATCCTATATCCGTAGTCTTAGGAGGTCGATATTATTGGCCTACAGCCTCTCTATTCGTTCATCGAACTGCAGGACATTTCTGGTCCAAAACAGCTTCAACTACTGGTAATATAGAGGCATACAAGATGAACGTCTGGACATCAGGAGACGCTATTAATAGCAATGTGCCTTATTCTAAAGGAAACGGGCTATCTGTTCGTTGTGTTCTTCATCGACGGCACGGTGGAAGGAGACCCTGCAGACTTAACGGTATATATCGATACTGATCCATCTCACGATTTATCATATTATGGTAATGGATGTAATGTAGGATGGGGCACCGGCGGATCAACTATCTCACATACTCCGTGTTCAACAAGATTAGTCACAACCGCCGATGATGAGACTCAGGAAAACGGCACGCTTTATCATTTTCAGGCAGCTACATCTGGAACTGGTGGCGGAATGACAACCAACAATACTAATTCTCCTGACACTTTCTGTCCCCTTGGTTGGCAATTGCCTTACAGTGGCACGGGTGGGGATTATTATGATAAGTCTAAATCATGGAGATATCTATTTACAACATATAATTACAATGATGATGCACAAGGGAGAACAGGCGTCCTATCATACCCTCTATCATATATTCAGGCCGGGAGTTTCGATGGTGTTCGTGGGGGCATCTATGGACAAGATAATGGCGCATATTATATATCTGAGACAAATCAAAGCAGTACAGATTATTATCGCACATGGATCAATTTGACTAACGCGCTTCAATTTTCACAAATTATTACCAAAGCCTTTCAGAGTACTATTCGTTGCGTTAATTATTTTAGCATCTCTCATCGACGGCACGGTGGCAGGAACACCTGCAGATCTGACCGTTAATAGCGATAGCGACATCAGCCACGACCACACCTACTATGGCAGAGGTTGCAAGAACGGTTGGGGAACGAGCGGCGAAGGTGGATCTCAAACACCATGCGCTGATAGTGATGCCGGCGGTAGGTTCGTAAAAACTGCTGACGATGAAACGTTAAAAAATGGCACTTATTATACTTTCCAGACCATTACTGTCGGATCCGGTGCTACTATGGGAACTGTGAACACAAATTCTCCTGACACTTTCTGTCCTCTTGGCTGGCAATTGCCTTACAGTGGCACGGGTGGGGATTATTATAATAAGTCTAGATCATGGAACAAATTACTTACTTCCTACAGTATCGCATTCAATGATGGCACATATGCGGATGTTACAAAAGCTAAATCTTACCCATTCTCCTATGTCTATTCAGGTTACTACTACTGGGGGACAGGCCGCCTATATAATCAGAGCACAAACGGCGTCTATTGGTCTTCTTCTTTATATAACGGAAATAATGCGTATGATCAACATATCTGGAGCGGAGGCATCCGACCTTCAAATATTGACTACAAGACACGTGGATACCCGATTCGTTGCAACTTCGATATTAGCATCCTTGAAAGCTTTCCATGGCATCCGCGTTCACTCATTAGTATTATGGCTTTTCATTTTTTAAAAGCGCATTTTCCCCTCTGTCAAAATTATGAGTAATTACCTTAAAAATGAAACGAAGTATTTCATTTTTAAGGAATTGCGAGCTAATTTTGACGAGGCGGAAAGCAAGTACAAAATGGAAAACAGAATACTAATGAGTGAGTTACAGGATGCCAGAGAAAAGCTATTTCAGAAACTAAACCAATTTTTACGAAACCCTACAAACCTATCTTTTGGCAAGTTGAACTTTTTTCCAGGCAAATATTCTCGCACGGCGATTAGCAAATCATGCAGCTGTGGGCGCGTCAAAGAAATGTTATTGGCAGCACAAACTTCACGCAAAATTTCCATCGCAATATTGTCGTCTAAGCCACGGAAAATCTCACGCGGATATTTATTATCATCACAAATTTCACTCGCAATGGACTCGCAGATTTCTTCGATCTCGCTCCTTAAAACAACTTGCTTTTCATACAACTCTGCAATTTTTAACAATTCGTCTCGGCCAAGCAAAGATACTTTTTTTCGCAATCGATTGCGCAAATAATTGTCTTCGGTATTAGTCGGATCTTGACGATAGATAATTCCCTCTTTTGCCGCCTCGGCCAGAATATCTGATTTGGTCATTTTTTCCGTGATAAATGGTCGCACAACTTTAGTATCAGAAAACGGCGCTAAACCTCTCCAACCAGTTCCACGAACCAAATTAATTGCGATTGTTTCTGCCAAATCATTCAAATGATGAGCAGTGTAGATTTTTGCATCGCCATTATATTTATCAACCATTTCGTATAAAAAATCATAGCGCGCTTTTCTTGCCTCGGCTTCGGAAACATCTGGACCTAGCTCAGCTTTTTTATCAAAAAATTCTAGCCCATACTCTAATGCCATCCTGCGAACCAGTTTGGCATCATCATCCGCCGATTTCCTAGTGCCATGGTTAAAGTGTGCCACAACCGCATCTTTTTCATCACGGAAGCGATACATCAAAAACATAGAGTCTACCCCACCAGACACCGCCAAAATTTTCTTCATTTTAATATTATATAATATATATTCAAACACCGCAATTTGTGCTATGATATAGTTATGCTAATCAAAGATTCGGATCTCAAAAATTTTCCAGTTCTGAGCCTCCATATGAGTGGCATGATTGCCAAGACTACAGAGGCAATTATTGATCCGTCTGATCTTAAAATTATCGGATTTTATTTAAACGGCCCAGAGGTTGGGAATGGCGAAAACGGCGACATTTTGCAAGTGCGCGACATTCGTGAGTTTTCTAATCTAGGCATGGTGATAGATTCTGCCGACGAATTTGTCTATGCGGATGATGTAATAAAACTAAAAGAAGTCGTCGATATCAATTTCCAGCTGATTGACAAAAAAGTTGAAACCAAGAAAAAGACCAAACTCGGAAAAGTCATCGGCTACACCGTAACTCCAGAAGATTTTATGATTCAGCAAATCATCGTCCAGCGTCCTTTTATGAAATCTTTCCTTGATCCAGAACTAATCATTGGTCGCAGCGAAATCGTAAATGTCGATGACGAGAAAATCATTGTCAAAGACGAAGAGAAAAAGATTCGCGAACGCGCCACCAAAGAAGATTTTGTGCCGAATTTTGTTAATCCGTTCCGAGAACCGCAGCTTTCGCGCGCTGATAGTCAAACCCTTGACGAACCAGATACGCAATAAGTTTTTCGTCGGTATACTTTTTGCGTTTTTTCTCAATCATTTTCATGATTTCTTCGTCGTCATTACGCGTAGTATTCTCTAATACATTCTCAATAATATCCTGATCAATTCCCTTTAGGCGGAGTTCTTGCTCTAATCTTCTTCTACTCACGCCTTTTTTGGCGAAACGATTTTCTACAAAAAACGCTGCGTATTTTTCGTCATCTAGATAGCCGTGCTCACATAGTCTAGTAATCACCATCTCGATTTCGTCGTCTGAGAAAATCGGCATTTCTTTGGTGCGAAGCTTATATTTTTTGCGATCCTCCTTGGAGCGCTCTTTGTTTTTTACAATCATCTTGTTCTCGCTGATGCGTTTCATCCTTTTGCGAGTCAGATAGTCGCGCGTCTCGCGGATAGAATGTGGACGAGAAATCACCCACTCTAGAGTCCTTTGATATAGTTTACCAAATTCTGACGCCGAGCGATATTCATCTAGCTCTGCCGCTGTCAATTTCCGACCAACTTTGATTTTAAAATCTACTACCTGCGCCACATCCAGCGAAAAATCGAACTTGCCATCGATAAAAATGTTGACGCGATTCTGGTCTTTGACCGCTTGCTTGATGTCGGTCACCTCGTGCCCGCCAATAGAATCTTTTTTGCCATCTAGCCCAAAAATCTCCAAGCCTTCTGGCTCAGTCGAAAGCTTTTCTTCGACTGATTCTTCTTCTGGGAAACTCAGCTCAAAATGCCCGAGCGATTTTGGCGCTTTCACACGCTTCGCTTTTTTAGGAGTTGGAGAATCTTTTAGGCTATAGATTTCCATCTAGTGGATTAGTCCTGCTCTTCTTCAGCAGTTAGGGCTTTTTCTCTTACTTTCTTTTCAATCTCTGATAGTAGTTCTGGCTTTTCGGTCAAAATCTTTTTGACTGCTTCACGACCTTGGCCGATAGTTTCGCCATTGTATTTCATAAATGCACCAGACTTTTCAATAATTCCATAATTGATAGCTAGATCCAGAATATCGCCAATCTTGCTAATGCCTTCGTTATACATAATGTCAAACTCTGCCACTCTAAATGGTGCGGCGATCTTGTTTTTGACAATCTTAACCTTAGTGCGGTTGCCAATGATTTTATCACCATCTTTGATTTGGCCAATTCTGCGAATATCTAGACGCACAGAAGAATAAAACTTTAGTGCATTGCCACCTGTGGTAGTTTCTGGATTACCAAACATCACACCAATCTTCATACGAATCTGATTGATGAAAATCACGGTAGCTTTGGACTTGCTGATGATACCAGTGAGCTTACGCATAGCCTGGGACATGAGACGAGCCTGGAGGCCCATTTGCGCATCACCCATATCGCCATCAATTTCTGCCTGTGGAACGAGGGCAGCTACAGAATCTACTACGATCAGATCAACTGCGCCTGAGCGAACCAAAGTTTCACAAATTTCTAGTGCCTGCTCACCATTGTCTGGCTGAGAAATGAGAAGATTAGCTGTATCTACGCCGACTCTTTTGGCATAGGCTGGATCGAGTGCGTGCTCGGCATCAATGAATGCTGCCTGGCCACCTTGCTTCTGAATCTCTGCGATTGCATGCAAAGTCAAAGTAGTTTTACCAGATGACTCTGGACCATAAATCTCAATAATGCGGCCTTTTGGATAGCCACCGCCCAGTGCCAAATCTAGTGACAAAGATCCAGATGGAAGTAATTCTACATCAACTTTTTTGGCTTCACCAAGTTTCATAATAGAACCGTCACCAAATTGCTTGGTAATTTGATCGATTGCAAGACTGAGAGCCTGGCTTTTTCCGTCGTTTTTATCTGTTTTTTCTGCTGTTTTTTCGGTAGATTTTTTCACCATTGATTTTGCTCCTTTATAGTTATTATACCATAAGCTCCACGGACAAAATCCCTAAGATTCAGGCCAGACGACACGCGACTGGCGAAGCTTAAACCTAGCCTAGCACAAGCCAATGGCACTTTGCAAGCATAAGCATGATAGAAAATTTAAAATGCTCGTGCTTGCAATATTTTTGGCGCTTTGTTAGCATCGCCTACATGAACACCCGCTCTCAACGATCGTTCAAAAATCCTGATTTGCACCCTTCCTGGCATGTAATTATCTTTGCCATTGGGATTATCATTTCTTGTATCATTGTGAATCTAGTAAGGCCAACTATTCTTAATTCTTTCCTCTGGATTTTACTTGCAATTGTGATTTTTATTCTCGCAATCATCATCGCCAAGAAGTGGACAGTCACCCTTGTGGTAATTGCAAGTTTCTTGATTATTGGAACGCGTGCCGGCCCAGAGTTTGTTTCGCAAGACTACTTCAAAAATCTTGTCGGCTCGAGTGTAACAATCACTGGTAAAATTTCCAAAGACCCGACCACATCAGAATCGTCCGCCAGCAAATTGAATATAGATCTCGTGGATTTAAAGATATCTGTTTCGTCGGGAAACACCGAAATTCTGCCAGGCCACTTGTTCGCACAAATCGACAAGATGGAAATTCAGCGCTCGGATATCATCTCGGTCAAAGGCGAAGTGTCCGATGGTTTTGGTGCTTACTCGGCTGCGATGTTTCGACCAGAAGTATTAAACATCTCGCGGCCAGAGCCAGGCGATATCTTCATCAAGATCCGTAATAATTTTGCTGAGCATGTGAGGCAATTCATCCCCTCGCCCGAATCAGGACTCGGTATTGGATTTTTGCTAGGTCAAAAATCCGGCATTGACAGCAAGATCCAAGACGCGCTGCGCACGGTAGGCCTCACTCATATTATCGTAGCGTCCGGCGCACACCTTTCATCATTAATTAGTATCAGTCGCAAAATTTTTGGTAAGCTATCGCGCTTTGCTAGTCTACTTGCAGCACTGCTCGCAATGTTGATGTTTCTTGGCGTCACCGGGCTTTCTGCCAGTATGCTGAGGGCTAGCCTGGTTACTGGAATCTCTCTAGTCCTCTGGTACTTTGGCCGCAAAGTCCATCCAGCACGGCTAATCATTTTGGTTGCCGCTGCAACATTAATATATAATCCGTTTTATCTGACTGATTTATCGTGGCTTTTGTCGTTCGCATCATTTACTGGAATCATGATTCTAGCGCCGATGCTGACCAAGTTTTTCTACGGCCAGAAAAAGCCAGGCTTTGTTTCTAGTACCTTGATCACTTCGGTTTCGGCGGCGCTAATTTGTTCACCAATACTACTCTTCTACTTTGGTCAGATTTCCGCCATCACAATACTAGCCAACATCTTGATCCTGCCGACGATTTCCATCGCCATGGGTCTAACATTTTTGACGGGAATAGCAGCCTATCTAATACCCTTTGCAGCACAAGTCCTGGGCGAGCTAACTAAACTTCTAATTGATTACCAAATCACGATCGCAAATTTCTTTGCCGAGAACAAATCCTTCCTCATTCAAATCGAAAAAAATAACCCCCTCGTTTTGCTATTATATATTCCTATAGTAGTTACATTTTGTTTCTGCGCGAGAAAAGCACATCAAAATAAGCAAATGCAATACACACCAGCAGCACTGTCCCCTTAGCCGACTCCATCATCTTGCCAATACCCGTAGAGACTGTATCAAATCCACAGTATTTAGTCACGATCGGAAGTAGCAATGTGGCGAGTAAAATTGCGATCACACCAGCCTGGGCAATTCTCAATATTCCATGCACGCCACCTCTAGCCGAGCGGACATATAGTAGCAGTGGAAAAATAAAGATCAACAGTACATATATACATGCGCCAATAATATCTACTGGCACTTGGTTCAAAAGATTATGTACCCATTTAACAAATTCTACGCCAAAGAGTTCATAGACAGAAAGCCCTGCTATAATCGCAAAAATAGCAGGTCCAGAATGTCTTCTCACGAAGAAGAACAAAACAAATAATGCAATGAGTATGGCGATAATTACCATAAGCTCATTATATCACTAGGCTGGAATTTTCTCTAGATAGTCGACGAATTTCTCAATACAATAAGTAGCGGCCTCACCGTCCACTGGATGATAGAGCGCTGGGCCTTTATTGACCTCGATCACATTGTCATCCAAATAATCCACACCGACAAGTGGCAAATGCAAGTGTTTAGCAATCTTCTCGGCTTCTGATTTTAGCTCTTCTGGGAAACTATCAGAAACATCTTCCATGGTGCCACCTTGGCCGGTATTACATACGCCAATCACTTGGACTTTTTCATCCTTTTCTGGAATCGAACTTAGGATTGCATCTTCGCTCAGGCCATTGTCTAGGGCTTGGCCTTTTAGATAGTTGACGGCATTTTCACGATTAATATAAGAGAGATTAGATTTGTATTTGGCAGTGCGTTTGGTGGAATTTTCGATGTCGATTAATTCTATCACGCTATGCTCACCATCCCCAGTTACTCTGGCTGGAATCCGAGCAAAAGCCTTCACAAATTTGTAATCAATGCAAATCACACGAGTCTCAAAGTTCTTTGGGCGAAGTTGCTTTTGTACTAAAGCAAATCCAGAAAATGATTTTGCTATCACCTTTTCAATCAAGGTTTTAGCGGCCTCCCAATCCATCACACCCACATAGACATCTTGGCCGTGTGCGCCATCGATTGGTTTGATCACTACGGGAGCATTTTTGGAAATGAATTTCTCTACCATAGCCTCGTCAGTATCGCTAGCTACTAGCAGAGTTTCTGGCTGCTTAACACCAATTTCTTTCATCAGAATAGAAGCAGCATATTTATCATCTGCCATCATCCCCGCGCCATAAGACATAGTTGGAGGTGTACCATAGTCAAAACGGATTTCTTTGCCATCTGGACGAACAGCAGAAATCAAAGTACCAATGCTGTGAACTGTCTTGGCATCATGCCAGCCGCGAGCCTTGATAATCTCACGAAAATTCCTCAGGCTGAGAGATAATCTCTCTTCTGGGATTTTATAAAAATCTTCCATAAACCTCCTTTGTCAGCTAATTAATTAAGCACCGACTTTGTCTTTAGAATTCTTACGAGAAGCATTGTGCTCTACGTATTCAATAATTTTTTCTGCCACATTGCGACCAGTAACTTTTTCGATACCAAATCCAGGAGATGCGTTTACTTCTAGTACCAATGGACCACGGGTAGATCTCATCAAGTCAACACCGGCAACGTGTAAACCCATAGCCTTAGCAGCTTGAACGGCAACTTTTCTTTCCTCGTCGGTTAGCTTGATTGGAGAGCCTTCACCACCTTTGTGGAGATTAGAACGGAAATCGTCTGTCACGGATTGGCGTTTCATACTAGCGACAACATTTGATCCAACTACAAATGCACGGATGTCAGTACCAGCAGACTCTTCGATGAACTCTTGCAAGATAATGTTGGTGCCGTCTTCGTTATAAATATAGAATGCCTGGAGAACGGATTTGGCAGCTTTCTTGGTCTCGGCCAATACCACACCATTACCGTGAGTGCCAGAAGCTAGCTTGATAATAACTGGCAAGCCAATCTGCTCTAGCAAATCATCAATATCAGCAGAGTTGCGGGAAACGAGAGTCTTTGGTGTATCTACACCAGCTTTTGTCAAAATCTGAGCAGCACGTAGTTTGTCGCGTGCACGGGTAATAGCGATAGAGCTAGACAAAGTCCAGAGGCCCTGCATTTCAAACTGGCGCACAATCGCACAGCCATATCTAGTCATATTATTAGAAATACGTGGGATAATGGCGTCGTAGCCTTCCAACTTTTTACCATGATAGTAAACATTTGGGTGCTTCTCATCTAGAGACAAATAACAATCTTTGTACTTGATCACTTTTACTTCGTGACCATGATTCTTAGCTTCTTCTACGAGACGCTTGGTAGAATAGTTTGCATTACCGTTTGATAGAATTGCAATTTTCATATTTTCTCCTTTCTAGACTTAATCTTTTCCTTCTACATATTTTTTGTGGAATCCGTGTGGATCTTTTTTAAAATCTTTCAACCTCACATCCATCGTTTTTGGCTTTCTCTCGTATTCGATATCCGGTAGAGAGACATCCACGATGAATTTACCCTTCAGAGTTCTACGGCCAATCAAAATTGGAAAACTGTTTTTACTCCTATCTGCAAGCGAAAATAGTACTCTAATTTTGTGGCCAGCGATCTTCACTGGTATATGAACTCTGTAGCGAATCTGTTCTTGACCCATAGCAGAACGGGTCACAATTACCTTGTATTCTTTTGTGGAAATTTCTTCTCCATTATAAAAAGGACTGTCCTCACCAAAGAGAGTGAATTTGAGCATGCCGTCTTCTTCGATACGGATGTTGCTTGCCCAGATAGCAGATGCTTCTGCACCGGTATCAATCTTGGCTGGAACATTCTCGGCATAATCACCAACAGAAACCAAGGCTGATGGCCCGATTACTGGTAAATTCTTGTTGTCTTTCTCTAGCATCGAAAACAAAACCCATTTATATGGTATGCTTCCATTTTATCACAAAAACCCCTGATTGTCAAGATGATAATGCTTTTTTGAAGCTATTGCTGACCGGTGAAAACGCCATTAGTAATTCGTTCTTCAACCCACCCGGTAGAAAGGTTCCTAACGACAAGATCTACTCCGTTTGCCGATCTTTCTATTCTATGGGTTGCCCATCCCGAAGAATCCCGGATTACTAATGACATTTTACCTCCTTAAATTTTAATAACTATTTTAGTCTCGCAAAAATGAATTGTAAAGAGGTTTTTTCAAGATTTTTTTGACAATTATTCGCCAGTCGGAATTCCGAGCGATTCATCAGAGAGTGGAGTGCCAGAAAATGGATTCACAAGGTCGTCTATCATATCAACATTCTCTTCATAATATTTGATATATTCATCCATATTATCGGCTGTCAACTGGCCAGATGGTTCAAATGAATAATCCCCATCAACTACCGGCTGGACTTCGGTCTTGTCTGGCAAAAATCCAGGACGTGAACGATCTAGATAAATATCGCCGGAATTGTGATAAATCACAAGGCTAA
>JAFWEB010000030.1 GCA_017515925.1 Candidatus Saccharimonadota bacterium
AACTTTTCCACCACGTTTTGCTACGGCTTTTACCGCAACAGCAAGAGCCGAACGACCATTAGAATAAATCCCGACGTGATCATATGTTGCTCCATAATGAGCCGCGAGAAAAGCTCTGAGCTCCGACAAATCCATTTCGCTGCCAACGGCAAAAGTATGGCCGATTGTTCTACCAAATCCATAAGAGCTAGAAAGGCCTAGGAAATATTTCATTTAAGCCCCCTTAGCACTTTATGAATTGCCTTGGCTAAGCCCTCTGGATCGCAAATATATGGTGCATGAGTCCAATTATCATAAAATTTTAGCGAACTGTTACTCAGCCTATGATGCATTTTTTCAGCTTGACGAGGAGGAGTGACAGTATCTAGTCTACCCCACAGAATTGATGCCGGAGTAGTAATAGGTTTGAAATCAAGTGTCTTGTCGGATTCTAGCATATTAGCTAGAGTTTTCTTCATGTTTTCTGGAGCACGATCGTAGTCTGAAGCACCCAGAAGTTTATGATAGACCTTGCGAAGAGGCTTTATTTTCTTGAGTGGCGAAAGAGCTTTTGAAACCTTTCTAGCTGCATCGCGTTTTTTTGACTCTTCGTAAATTCCTGCAGCATCTAGCAGGATTACATGTTTCAATTTTTCTGGCTTTTTGCTCAGCAAATTCAACAAAATTCTACCACCATTGCTATGGCCTAGCGCTACAGCACCATCTGGAATATGCTGATCAGCCCATTCTACATATTGATCAATCGTCCAAACTTTATCAGACGGAGAAGTAAGGCCCGGCACATGAAGCATCTCTATTTCTACATTGTGTTCTTTTAATAGCTTGATAGTGGTAGCCCAAGGCTCAACGGTGTAGGTCCAACCATGGACGACATAAATTTTTTTCATTAATCTAGCCCCCTCTTTTCACGGCGTTTTACATACACAGCATCGCGGCGTGCTAGATATTGAATATCAGCTGGGTCATCAAGTAGCTTCTCGATTAGCCATTCTAGATACTGGCTGCCCTTGAAAACCAACACTTCTTTTCCAGTAGTATTCTCTTGAATGAACTTCAAAGCCTGTTTCACATTGTCAAGTGCTACAACGTTATATTTATCTTTGTCAATAGCAGGATAAGTGTATTTCTTGGTGCGGCGGCCAATCAAGATGATCTGTTCTGGCTTAGCACTCATCAAGACATCGGCTAATTTTGTATGCTCTTCACCCTCAATCTTTCCCTGCTCAATCATATCGCCAATAATAAGCCACTTGTGTGGACTCTTCATAGATTTAACCATCTCAACGATAGATTCTACGCTGATAAGATGAGCATTGTAGCTACTGTCGATCAATTTCAAACCGTTTTCGCCACGGAAGAATGAGCTGCGTCCCGGAGGCAAAGGCATCTCGGTAAAGTCGGTTTTTAAGTCCACTTTCAGATATTTACAGAGTTTTTCTAGCATAATTAGCTGAATTGCGATATCGCGAGGCTGAGGCGATGCAAAATGGAAGGTAGTGTTCTTCTTGCCGGATTTGATGACATAGTCAGTAGAATCAGGCGCAATGGTGTATTTTACCAAATCGGACTTATAACAATTTTCCACCTTGGCATCGATATGGTGGTGTTTCTTGATTTTCTCAAGAGCCTTTGTCATCAAATAGATATCACCGTCAATATAAATCTGTTTCTGGGTATATTGAGGCAGCATCGCAAATTCGTGTGTAATGGCACGGTCCAGATCCTCAAATTCACCACTTTCTACCTGTTTTTCAAACTGCACTGCATGAGAACGACCGAGAGAAATCCATAGCGTCACCTCTGGCTTTAGCCACTCAGCCAAAAATTCGGTTTCGTGTGGACGCTCGCCATCAATTTCTACTATGTAATAAGGCTCTGTGTGTTTGAAAAATATTGCACGAAAAGGCACAGCGAAGATAAGATAGAGCCATTTCAGCTTGCTGCCAACCACGCCCTTTTCAATTCCGACCAAGTCAAAAGCAATCCCAAAGGCCGAATTCGCATTGTGGGAGTAATGAGCCTTGTCGCCTAGCTCAAATTCAATCATATGGAGCATCGTAGTCTTTCCGACCGAGCCGGTGATAGC
>JAFWEB010000031.1 GCA_017515925.1 Candidatus Saccharimonadota bacterium
AATATGTTGATCCCAGAGCCAAAAGAAACCAATGACGAAGTGTTAGCAGTAGTTGACGAATACCCAAATAAACCAGAGAAAAATGTTGTAAAAATTACAACAAAAGAAATCAACGATCTTCTCGGCACAGAATATGACACTGCCACCGTCAAGAAGACTCTCGAAAATGTTGGATTTGTAGTTGAGGGCAATGACGAACTAACTATTACTGCTCCACTTTGGCGCACTGATATTCATATCAAAGAGGATATTATCGAAGAAGTTGGCCGTCTGCTTGGTTATGACAATATCAAATTGGATTATCCTATGCATCCATTTGCTTGCACCGAGACCGATCCGATGCTAGATCTAAAATCTAAAATTCGCAATATTTTATCCGATCGTTTATCTGCACACGAAATTTTAACTTATTCTTTCGTCAGTAAAAAATTACAGGAAACCGTAGGTGAAGATACCAAAGATTCATACGAAATCGTCAATAGTATTTCCCCAGAGCTACAATGTTTCCGTCAGTCACTAGTTCCATCACTACTAGAAAAAGTCCGCGACAATTTGAAGGCGGGTTACAAAGATTTTGCATTGTACGAAATGAACCAAATTTCTAAAAAATCCTATGGCCTAGACGAAGACGGTGTGCCAAAACTCTACACGCACTTAGCTTTTGTCACTACAGGTGATTATTACCAGATGAAAGCTGCTCTAACTTCACTATTAGACGAACTAGGCTTTGCCGATGCTGATGGCTATGATTTCCGTCAATTTGATGGTCATTTCCCATATCTAGAGCCAGCACATTCTGCTACGGTCACTACTCCACATGTTTGCTGTGGCGAGATCAAAGCCTCTGTTTTGAAGCGTATGAAAATTGACCAGACTGTCAGCTGCTTTGAGATTGTACTAGAGCATCTGCTTGCAGACTTGCCAGAATCAACTGCTCATATTTCCGAAATTTCTAAATATCCATCAGTTGAGCGTGATTTGACTATCAAAGTTGCTGACAAATATACATTTGCCGAAGCCGAAAAAGCCATTTTGAAATCTCTAATGGCAGAGGAAAATCTAGTCTACGATGTCAAGACCGCTTCTATCTATCGTCCAGAAGGAGAGGATAAATCACGCAATCTGTCATTTAGTATTCATTTTGCAAATCTCAGGAAAACACTCAATAATGCCGAGATTAATGCTATAATGAATAATATTACAAAGAGTGTAAAAGAGGCTGTGGGCGCCGAAATAATCTAATTCATCACTAGGAGGTATTTATGGATGAAAAATTACTAAAAACTAGTATCACGCAACGCATTTGGATTACTGTAATTGCAGTTTTGTTACTCGGATCAACTATCGCAACCTACGTTGCAATCGTTGCTTCATCTCAGAACAAAGGCAGCTCCCAAAGCGATCTAGAGACTCAATATTCTGAAAAACAGAACGAGATTTCTGCATACTCCGAGACTTTATCTAACAAATACTTCTCTGATTTTGTTAATACTCGTTCTCAGGTCAAAGCTTACAATGCTGAAGCCGCAAATAGTAAAGGTGTCCAGAAAAATGACCTCAAAGAGGGAACTGGTAGAGAGCTAACTACTGGCGATCTCAACTACTTTGCATATTATATTGGTTTTTGTGCAGATGAAACCGTATTTGATTCATCATTCAATCCTTCATTTGAAGAGCCTACCTCACTCAAAGTCCCTCTATACGCTGGGCAAGGTTTGATTGAAGGTTGGAACGAAGGTGTCGTTGGCATGAAACTTGGCGGTATTCGCGAAATTACCGTGCCAGGTGAGTTGGCTTATGGTGAGAAACGCGAAATTTGTGGTGGCCTAAATTCTCCACTCAAATTTATCATCTTAGCTCTAGAAGAAGATGACAAGCTTGGTACTTTGAACCAAGAGTTGCAGAATATTTATATTCAATTGATGCAAAACTACAGCACTAGCTCACAATATTAAAGAGAATTACAGCTAGATCCCCGGACAGTTTCGTCTGGGGATTTATGCTATAATAAGGTTATGAAATCATTCTTTTTCTATGACTTAGAGACTTCGGGCCTCAATGCGCGTGAAGATCGCATTATGCAGTTTGCGGGACAGCGCACAGATATGGATTTGAATCCGATTGGCGAGCCAATCAATCTCTTGGTAAAGCTCGCTAATGATACATTGCCAAGTCCTGGTGCTATCATGGTGACTAAGATTACTCCGCAGCAGACTCAGCAGGAAGGTATTGATGAAGCGGA
>JAFWEB010000032.1 GCA_017515925.1 Candidatus Saccharimonadota bacterium
ATACTTTCAGTTGCCGCGATAGCTCAGTCGGTAGAGCGCATCCATGGTAAGGATGAGGTCACGAGTTCAAATCTCGTTCGCGGCTCCATTTTTATTGATTATAACATATTATTTTAATTCTTCAAAATGCTCGTCATCTTCAAATCTAGTGCGGATAATTGGGCATTCTGGCATAGCAAGCAGCTTATCAGCTAGCTCTGTGATCCCCTTTGATTCATACACGCCGCTAACCCATTCAATAGGTATCGAGTTTAGTCCATAAAATGCGCCAGCTATTTGTCCGTAACAAGCAGCGTTAGTGTCTGTGTCGCCACCCAGCTGCAGAACCTTTAACATTCCGTCTTTGAAATTCTCACCGTGAATCAAACCCCAGAGTGCAATTGTAAATGTATCGACGATATAGCCGCCTCTGTCTCTAAGTCCAGTATCAGTAGAGCTGAGTGCACGATCAATTAACTGCTCGCTATTTTGCAGATAAAAACGAGTGTAATCATCTTCTGTAAAAAATCTCGCGCAGTAGCCGGCAATATTGATCTTGTCTAGCCCTTGTATGGCACAGTAGAGCATACTAGCAAACATTTCTGTCACGGCTTTGGCAGCCAGTGAATTATGTGTTTCTTTAGCAGATAATTCGGCCATTTTGAGAGTTGGCGTGATAATTTCGGGAGTAATTTCGGATTTTTCTGCAGAAGTATTGGCAATAATAATCGGTGCTAGACGCATAATTGGAGCATTGCCAGCTTGATCGGTTTCTATTTCGCTACGCGCTACGCTTGGATATTGCTTGAAATCATCCAGAGCTTTTTTGGTTTGGTTTCCGATGTCTGTTGCTGGTTTATTGTCGGCAGAACGATAACCATAATCTGCCCAACGCACAAATTTATTCATTATATCATAGGAGTCATAGCCTTTTTTCTCAAGTAAACTATCGGCAATACAAAGTGCCATGCTGGTATCGTCTGTCCACTCGCCTTTGTTGCCTCTAGGAGAATCGGTAAAAAACTCTAGTTTTGACCCAAGTTGACGGATAGTATCGCTGGTATAGCCAAATTCGATTGGTGCGCCTAGCGCATCGCCAATTGCAAGTCCTAGTAGCATACCACGGGCTTTGTCTTGGTAGTCTTCCATGCTTTAATTATACAACTTTAGCTATCTAATTGACATGAAAAAGACCACTAATAAAAGTGGTCTTTTCTAAGGTTCTTGTGCTATTTCTCGCGAAGCTCATAGTTGATGTCGGCATCAATTATGCCAATCATTATTCTTCCGAATTCTGGATCAAACTGCTTACCCAGATTCTTCTCGAATTCTGATCTAATGACCTCTTTTGGGAGTACGTCTCTGTAGCTCCTCTTGGAAGCCATGGCATCATAAGCGTCTGCGCAGGCGATTATTCTCGCTAATTCGGGGATTTCTTCCCCTTTCAACTTGAAAGGATAGCCGTTGCCGTCGTATCTCTCGTGATGGAAGGATGCGCCTACAGAAAGCCGAGGCGAGATGTCAATTTTGGACAAGATATCTCTGCCAATCGACGGATGAGTCTTGATTATTGCAAATTCCTCATCGGTCAGCTTGCCTTCTTTCTTGATTATTGCGTCGGGTATGCCGATCTTACCAACATCGTGCAAGAGTGCTATTAAATATAGCTCGTCGCACTCCTCTTTGCTCTTTCCTGCCATCTGGGCGATCATAACGGAGTATTCAGCCACGCGCCTAGAATGGCCTTGAGTATACTTGTCTTTGGCATCAATTGCCTCGGCAAGTGCAGATGTAGTTTGGTGTATCATCTGCTCACTCATTTCTTGTTTCTCTTGCAAAATCTCGAGGTCGCGTTTCCTAGCCTTCTCGAGCTTCTCGTTGGTATCAAATACCGAGAAACAATAGAGTATCGCCGTCATGAGGACAATTGTCATCCCCGTGAGTGATACTCCGTGGATGAAAAATTGTGCAACACCTGCACAGAAAGGTAGAATAATAAATACTAGTAGCGGAAACAACATCCTTTTGCTCATGCTCTCACGATACTTTATTAACCCGAACAATTCAACTAATAGCGCAATTAGTGGAAACATATACGCTACGAAGTAGAATTCTGCGCGAGCATAGGTATTGCCTTCGTAGAAATAGTAGAATTTACCGATTAGGTTCATCAGCAATATTACAGTACCAAGAATCGTCTCAATTTCTACTCCTACGAAAACTTTTGGCATTTCGTTAATGCCGGCATCCTTTAACAACTCTGTTACGTACCTGTTAAATATGGCAATTACTGCTAAAAAACAGAAATATGCCATAAATTTACAGGGTTGTGCTAATAATCTACCGATGTTTTCTTGTGATCCATCGTAAAGCCTTGTCAGCTTATTGCAGATCAATAACAACAACGCGGAAAAAGCCAAGAAGAACAATAAATACTTCTTTACTTTCCCTAGAGAATCCGTGATAATAGATAAGGTCATTACCATTATACAGATTCCAAAAGAAAAATACATGATAAGATCTTGCATATCATTCCCTCCTTCAAGATAGCACACAAATTATTAAACAACGATGTAGACGCAAAAAGCGCCCCCATAACTATATTATAGCACAAACGGTATGAAAAGTCAATAGTAACAGAGAGGATGGTGGAGGTTGGGCGGCGCTTTGCTTCGCAAAGCTCCTCATCTGCGTTTACTCGGAAAAGTCAAAGCAAGCTTTGCTTTTCACTCGCAAACTTGATGGATCGAACCTACGGTTCGCTCTCCAACCTTCTAGATCAGCCGGTAATTCGAAAATGAAAGGCACCAGATTGCGTTTTATTCGCGCGAAGCGCTATTACTGATAGAGCGAGCACGAAAAAACGCCAATCTGGCGTCTTTCAATTCGAATTTGGTGCTGGAGGTTGGACTCGAACCAACGATGGGGGAACCCCGGCAGATTTACAGTCTGCTGTCATAGCCACTAGACGACTCCAGCGCACCAATCATTAATGGAGCCGCGAGTCGGACTTGAACCGACGACCTGCCGCTTACAAGGCGGCTGCTCTACCAACTGAGCTATCACGGCATATAAAAATATACGATTACTCTACTATATTATCAGATTTATTAGTTTATCGCAAGTTTATTATTGAACTTTGTGATTGATATTAATTTTTCTGGCAGTCTTGCGTGGCGCTGCGGCAGACTTTACTGGTGTAGGTCTACGCAAAGGTGGCTGAGGCCTCTTGGTAGGTGGGAGCCTACGAACTTGACGGCGAGCCATTCTGCGACTTTGCATCCTCTGGCGGCGTTTTCTAGCTTGATCTTCTGCGATTTGCTCTTCGATGCGGGCATTGGTTGCAGCTATTTCTTCGTCATCCTCTGCTGCTTCGTGGATGGAGAGGATGAGCTTAAGGGTGGATACTGAAGGATCTAATGAATAGGCTGATTCGAGGGCATCTAGGGCAGCTTTGCGATTGCCAATTTTTTCTTGGGCTTTTGATAATGCAATGTAGCGAGCTGGGACATCACCCTCTAACTCGATAGCTTGTTGGAATGCCATGGCGGCCTTTTCGAATTCGCCGGTTTCTAGATAAATCAAACCTACGTTATGGAGTGAAGATGCGTTATTATCGAGAGACTGAGCAATTTCGAAACACTCAATCGCTTCATCGTATTTTTGACCTTTTGCATAGAGGATGCCTAAACGGTTGTAGGCAGCAGCATTTTTTTTGTCCAGTTTCAAGATAGCGAGCAAAGCCTTCTCTGCCCTAAGTGGTTTTCTTTCACGCATTGATGACTGTGCAATTCCCCAAAGTTTCTTCACTTGGACAGACGATTGCCCTTCTCCCTCGGTAGCTGGCTTCTTCTTTAAAATTGGGAACACAAAAACAACATAGCAACAAAGTAATAGGATAGCTAAAACGCCAATCATATATTCTATTTTAGCATAAGTCGGCTATTAGATGAAGTTTTATATTGCCATTTTTCTTAAGGTTTTCTGACAAGATTAATAAATTCGAGATCTTTTTAATAAAAACTGGATTCTTAGTTTTGAAATATGATTTATAGGCAATCTCTATTGCGGTGTCACATATTTTGAGTGTGAAAATGCGGGAATTATCTTTCTTTTTGTATTCCTTATCTTTGGTAATTGCTTCGGCTAAGGAAACCAAATTTTTGCCGGAAGAAGCAAGTAGTTTTTTGGCGTATTCTTTGACATTTTCTTCGGCCATGATTCCAGTTTCTAGAGTGTTTTTTTCTCTTAAAATATATAGGTCGCCGCGTGAAAGAATGGTCGGCAGTAGCATCGACAAAGAACTTACTAAAAATACAATATGATAGTGCTCGGAAGGTTCTTCGAGGAATTTTAGAAATGCATTTTGGGCCGGGATATTCATTTTGTCTGCATCATGAACCACGATAAACAGATCTTTTGTTTGTTTGGTGACAAATTGCTCGCGTATTTCCCTAATTTTTTCGATACCGATCTTATCCTTTTCATCTGGGTAAACGTCAAAAGAAGAGGCAATATTGATGTTGGAATTTTTTGGTAACAAAAAAATTGAGAATCCCGATTCTAGTACGAATTTATCTATATCTGCTATACTCTCAAAAAACATTTTTTAAAGCTTTATATCTGGAATTATAGCATAAAATTCCGATGGGAGTGGAGCTTCAAAGGTTTTTCTTTCTCCTGTTTCTGGGCCAGGGATAGTTATTTCCAGCTCTTTAGCATGCAAGAATAAACGAGGTGCAGCTTTGTCTTTGGCATCATCACCATAGACTTTGTCGCCCAAGATTGGGCAGCCGATATATTTAAGATGCACTCGGAGCTGATGTGTGCGACCAGTAAATGGCTTTAGCTCAATCAAAGATAATTCTTGGCCGTCTTTTTCGCCAGTCCATTTGACGGTATATTCTGTCTGTGATGGCTTGCCGTTTGGCGCAACTTGGAAAGTGGTAGGGCGCTTGAGATTGCGCTCGATTGGTAAGTCAATTAGTGCATGATCTAATTTTGGTTTGCCGTGGACAATTGCATAGTAAATCTTGTGGGCTTTTCGGTCTTGGAACTGTTTGCGTAACATGGTTTGAGCGGCTTCATTTTTGGCTAAAATTACCACGCCGGAAGTATCTCGATCTAGACGATGGACTAATAGTCCATAATCTTCTAAGGTTGCTTCTTCGGTATACTCGCCTTTTGCCATGGATAAGAGACCTGCAGGTTTATTAATTACCAAGACATTGTCATCTTGGTAAATAATAGACTCGCGGATATCTGGTGGAGTTTCACGAATCGGAATATCACATTTGATATCTGGCTTATATTCCACTAATTTGCCGTCCTTTTCGGTACTTAGTAAAATACTATAGTTTGGTTTTTTGATAACTTTTCCATCAACTGTAACATAGCCAGATTTGATGAAATTTTGTAAAGTTGAGCGATTGTAATCAGGAAAAAGCTCGGCCAGATAAAGATCTAACCGAGCCCTAGTTTCTTTTCTATCTCTATCCTGAAGCACGACATCACCGTTGATGACGCGAGATAATTCAGGTTTAGAGAATTTTTTCATTATTATTTCTTCTGGAAGACCATGTCGCTGCCATCAGCTGTGATGGTGACTTTGTTGTCTTTGTATGTATAGTCTACTTCTTCGCCAGAAGATTTGGATTTAATCTTCTTGTCGGTGAACTCGACTTCTTCTTCGTTATCGCTTTCGCCGGTCATGTTCAATTTACCGGTTTTGTCATTGTTGACTTTGAGGCTTGGAGAAACGCCGAAGGCCTTCATTAGGCTGAGCATAGATGACTGGCTTTCACCATCTTTGACTACATCTACTAGTTCGTAATCACCTGCTGGTGGAACTTTTGCGCCAAATACGCCGCAAAGGCCGAGAATGATAAATGTAGCTACTGCTACTACAGCAACGCCGATGATGGTAAATAGAGCGATTTTACTACCCTTGTTACACTCCTTGTCGTCGCGTTTTGTTTCAGCTTTTTTAGTTTCTTTAGCTTTCTTTTCAGCCATTGAAAAATCCTTTCGGTTACTTTTCTTTATTATAACATATAACTTTTGAAATTATTTTAGATTTTTATGATAAAATGTAGATATTGGGGCATTGCGCGCTTCGCGCTTTCACCCCGGCGTTCCTTGAAAGAATAATTGCAAGCAATTTTCTTTCAACTCACTTGGGGTGTTAGCTCATTTGGTAGAGCGCTTCCATGGCATGGAAGAGGTGAGGAGTTCGAGCCTCCTACACTCCACCATTTAAGGATAATTATGAAAACAATTTTAACTGGAATTCG
>JAFWEB010000002.1 GCA_017515925.1 Candidatus Saccharimonadota bacterium
CGGCACCATTATGTCCAATAAAAGCAAAAATCTCACCGTTATCAACAGTGAAATCGATATTTTTTAATGCTGTTTTGTCACCATATTTTTTGGTAACATTTTTAATCTCAATCATGTGATATAACCTCTGTATTATTACATTAATTATACCACAATGGCGGAAGCGAGAGAATTAGGTCCGGACAAAATTAAATGGTATAATCTAATTGAGTAAATTATGAAAAACAAAAAACAATTAGTCCTCATCAGCCTACTTAGAAAAATCATTGAAATTTTTTCTAGCTTCTTTCTCAACATCTATCTATTTAAACTTGTAAATGGCGATTTTAATTTCATTCTGCTCTATGCTACAGCCCATGCTGTGGCGGGATGTGTCTTTGGATATTTTTTGATGCGATATATCTCCCCAAAAAACGCTAATTTCATTTTTAAATCAAGTTATGTTTGTGAAATTATTTCTATTTTGATGCTAATTATATTTAAAGAAAATCTTCTGGGTGTCATATGGGTGTTTTTGCTAATCAATCGCTATGCAAAATCATCATACTATGCTGTTTATGAGACTACATTAATAGGTTCCGCCAAAAAGGACAGTATCAGTAGCTATGTGGCGGGGGTAAACATACTAGCCACCATAATATCACTAATTGCTCCAGCTTTGATGGGATTTTTAATTACAGATTATTCCTATTATATCGTTATGGGCCTTGTATTAATTGACGCTATCGTATCAATGTTTATTGCTACAAGGACTAATTTTACAGTTATTACCAGCGATTTTCACCTATTAAAATATTGGGGCAAAGCTATTAAAAACAAAAACATGAGACAATCTTATTTGACCACATTTTTGAAAAGACTTTCTGGCCCAGACGGTATATTAGAATATTTAATCCCAATATTATTGTTCTTGGCTCTTGGCACAGAATTTAGCGCCGGAAGTTATGATAGCTTATTTTCTATAGGATATATTATTTTGTTAGAAGTGGTGAGGATTGCTAATAAAAAAAGTTTCAAGAAACGTTTTTATCTCCCACTAGCATTACTTTGTCTTGCTAGCGCTATCGTGATGGTGTCTAATTTCAATGTTTCTACAATTCTAATTTTCTATTTCACTATTAAAACTGGCGGCAAACTTCTTCAGACCGAATCAGCTAGTATGATTTACGCTATTGGCAAAAAAGAAAAAATGACTACCTACACAAGGGAGCATCAATTTACCTGGAACATCTTTCTGACACTCGGTAATTTAGTCGGGATTTTGATAGCCTTTCTTGCTTATAATTATTTCTATAGCAAAGATGTTTTCGCTGTGATCATTGTCGTTCTTATGGCCTTCTTCGTACTCCACGCTTATCTATTACAGAGACTCGAGAGCGGATTAAAGAATAAATAAACCTGGCGGAAGCGTCTGGACGAAGTTCGAACTTTTATAATCTATTCAAACCCAAATCTAGTTCTTCCTAATCAAATTATATTATAAAAGGTATTTTATCTATACTGTGTAAATTATACCCGCCTAGACATATCACGAAAAATCTGTTATAATAAAAGCAGGGTTGGGTGCACTTTGAAAGGAGTTGATTTAAAATGTCTAATTCTTTTAGCAAGTGGATATCCCATAAAAAATGGGAAAAATTGATGCAGAAACGAGAAAAAAAGTACCAAGCGCATCGCAAATTCTACCAAGAAAAGCTCTTGGAATTAGCACCATTCAATGTGCCAGAAGAATCATTTCTTATTAGCGAAGATAAGCCACGTGTAGTAAACGACCTGTCAGCTTATCAACTTCCTCTTGGCGTTGCAGGCTATATGCTTAAACAAACCTGTGACGAAAATTATCCTCGGCATATTATTTCATACCAAGAAGCGTTGCATCTTGCGGATATAGTAGCACTCATTCGTTATGATGATCCCGAAATCAATGTTTCAAATGCGATACGACATTATCTAGGAGCTACCAACGGTTATTGTCTGTATGATTTGGGCTTATCCGAACAGGATATAAAACAACTGAATAAACCCGAACTCATCAAATACATGCAGATGTCTAAAACTTGGAATACTAGCTCCGAAATGATTGATGCCATTCGACGTGAGCGAAACAGAATAGCAATAGATAAAAATATCCAACACGAAATAGGCGACGATGAATATACCACTGGATATATCATTATTCTAAAAGAATGCAAATGGCAATCGGTGTGGGTGTCAGACCCAATGATACGTGGCAAATCTTTGCCCGGCCCGCTTCCCGTACTGCTTAATGTTACAAGCGAATACTATTCAGGGAAAGACGTAAACGGTCCACCTAGCTACGAATTTCGTCGGCATTACGGGCAAATTACATTTCCAATGCTTGATTTTGCCGGTAACAGAAACTACTACTTCCCATTTGCTTAGACACCCAACCCAAACAAGCCACCAAGCTCAGCGGTGGCTTTTTCTTTTTTGGAAGTATCTGGACGAGGTTTGAACCAATTTGGCAGCTGGACAAAATCACCAAAATCTTCTATAATAAGGTTTAGATTTGGAATTATATACCAGGTAGCATTTTAAGAAAGGGGGCTAAGCAAATGAAAAAGAAGTACGAATTTGTAAAAGGTGACGCACTGTCATGGAAGGGTAGAACTATCCGTCGAATAGTCGCTATTCGGGATTTTGATGACGTAAAGGAAGGCGATCTGGGTGGATACATAGAGAGCGAGTCCAACCTGTCACAAGAAGATACCTGCTGGATCTACGATAATGCCAAAGTCTATGGTGATGCCGGGGTCCATGGTTGTGCCAAAGTCTATGGTTGTGCCAAAGTTCGTGACTGCGCCGTAGTCTTTGGTAATGCCAAAGTCTATGGTGATGCCGAGGTCTATGATTGTGCCGATGTCTATGATAATGCCGAAGTCTATGGTGGTGCCGAAGTCTATGATTGTGCCAAAGTCTATGGTGATGCTAAGGTTCGTGATGGCGCCGCAATCTATGATGGTGCTGAAGTCTACGATAACGCCGAAGCATATGGTCGTACTAATGTCTATGGTGATGCCAAAGTCCATGGTGATGCCAAAGTCCATGGTGATGCCGAGGTCTATGGTGATGCCAAAGTCCATGGTGATGCCGAGGTCCATGGTGACGCCAAAGTCTATGGTGATGCCGAAGTCTATGGTGGTGCCGAAGTCTATGATGATGCCAAAGTCTATGGTGATGCCGAAGTCTATGGTGACACTAAAATCTACGGTAAAGCCAAAGTATGTGGTCGTGCTGAAGTCTGTGGCAATGCCGAGATCCGTGGTAAGACCGTAATCCGTGGTGGCTGGCGCGTAAGTCTATAGTCGTACTGTACTGAAATCTATGTCAACACTAAAGTTGACGACGACAAAAGTCTTTTAGCCAGTCTTTTATAGCGCCCACTAGTGGGCGCTTTTTTTGGCAAACAAAAATGGCGGAAGCGGCGGGATTTGAACCCGCGATACGGTCGCCCGCATACACGATTTCGAGTCGTGCGCCTTCAACCACTCGGCCACGCTTCCACTAATAATTTTACATCAAAAAGAGAGCTAAGTCCACCCCTGTTAATCCTCGTCGCGCCAAGTGTAGAGAAATCTTTTGATAATTGGCATGCGGCGGATGTATTCCCACATGTCTTGATAGCCATCAGTACGGCCCTCAGGATTGCCATAGCCGCCAGTCATCGTTTGATACTCGAGTAGCGGTGTGCAGACATCGCCAGTAGAAACCCATTCGGATTTTAATCCAGTAGATGTAATTGGCGCATTTACTTCTATGCCGCCAATCCAAGCGCGGCGGTTTTCGCCTTCACCAATCTCAAAAATCGTGTAGCGCAAATTGTCATTGTTAGAAGGGAACTGACGCACTGTGACTGTGCCATACATTCTAGCCTCCATGCGATAATGATCTAGCTGAGTATGGAAATTAGGTGCACTGCCATTTTCTACATCAATACTTTCTGGAGGATGTTTCTCGGTAGAAAGCACACCAAAATCTACTAGCGGAGTACGGTTGACTTCTCTGTAATAATCCGAGTCCATACGATTTTCTGCAACCAGCTGTTTGTATTCTTCTTTGGAATTAAAACGACGAGCCGTACCACCTAGGAAGAATGAAGTATTAGCATTTGGGATCTTGAACGCGCCCTTTTTGCAAATCATGTTGAGTTGTTTTTGGATCTTGAGCGGCAGAGTCAAACTCTCTTCATTGAATCCGACACCGTACCAAGCGATGCTGCCTTCGCCACCGACATAATCTGCCAAGTAACGCCACATACCCTGGGAATTACTACGATAATAACCGCGAACTTTGACTTTGTCGTCAAATTTGATGTAGGCAATTGCTGCTTCGTGGGTATCTACCAAGAACACGCGGGAAAGCGCCATCTGCACACCACCAATTTCTAACTCGTAGCGTGGACCAAGGCCAGCTTTGTCTAGTAATTCCGGCCTCAAATGATATTCCTGACCACCCTGCACCCAAACATCGCCATCAATCTCGGCAAGAGGCAATAAATCTTTGCGGAGTCGCTCGGCATCTTGGTCAATCTGCCATTCTTCTGCTTCTATGAATAGCTGTTTGGAAAGTTCATAGTATTCTTGTTTTTTGCCATAAACATGCAGGCAAAAATCTCTCATTGCGATGAGATAAGCGCCATATTTTTCGATTGGGTTGCTATGCTTGACTGCAGTCAGAAAATCATCCCGAGCTGACTGGAAATCCATCGGATTAGGATATTTATTTAGAAAATCATTGATGGAGTGGGGAACAGTGCTTTCGAAATTATCAAATCCTACCCCTGTCATATAAGCTAAAATTCGACGCTCATAATTACTGGCGGCGATTTTTGCAAAAATTGCATCTACACCTTCACTTTCGACTGGGCCTTTGATGCTAATAACAATACGGTCGGCATCTTCGTTTTTGACTAGACCTTTGTTGATCAAATCAAAAAGTCGGATTTCGTCTTCTTTTTTCATCTCAACATCTGACTGCCCCAAAATCTTTGGGTCGCGATTTAATATCGCTTGAATCAGTTTGCGACGCTGTTTGTCAGAATTATCCATCTTATCTATATTTTATCACAAAATACTTATGCTATAATATAAATATGGAAAGCATTTCTCTTTTTGCAGCTCC
>JAFWEB010000033.1 GCA_017515925.1 Candidatus Saccharimonadota bacterium
ACTGTAAGAAACCCCACATCACAGCATAAATTGCAAGACCAATTACAATATTAATCAAGCGAGATTTTGCTTTTGTCATTTGAGCTTCGTTATCTCTGGCAGTGAGATATTGCACACCAGAAATAACAATACCAAGTGTGCCAGCGATACCGACACCATAAGTTAATACTTCGAGCACGATGTTGAGAATACAGAAAATGCCACCGCCTTTGTCGTCTTCTTTGCCTTCGCAAGAAGTTAAAATAGTAGTATGAGGTTTTGATCCACCATCACCCTCATCGGCATAGGCAGGCTGAGCAGTCAACATAAAAGAAGATAGTGCCATCGATAGAGCTACTACTCCAGTTGCGATGATGTTGATAATTTTCTTTAGCATATACCTCCTTTTGCTCTGTTATCTCAAATACTCGTGTAATTTCTTGGTATCTTTGTGCTTGCGAAGTTTAGAAAGCGCCTTGGCTTCAATCTGGCGAATACGCTCACGAGTGACTGAAAATTCTGCACCGACTTCCTCCAAAGTGTGTGGGCGACCACCACCAATACCAAAGCGAAGCTTGATAATCTTCTGTTCACGTTCGGACAAAGTAGAAATAATGCTGGCAAGCTGCTCTTTTAATATTTGATTTGCAGCAGAATCTTCTGGAGAAATACGCTCTTCGTCTTCAACGAAATCACCGAGCACGGAATCTTCGTCATCACCATCACGTCCGACACTCTGGTCTAATGATGCGATGTCTTGTTTGATCTTCATGACATATTCGATTTTTTCTGGTTCCATATCCATTTCTTTGGCAATTTCTTCGACGGTTGGCTCACGATTAAGCTCTTGAGTGAGCTTGCGAGTAGCACGAAGAACCTTATTAATGGTTTCTACCATGTGAACTGGAATACGAATGGTTCTAGCCTGATCAGCAATTGCACGAGTGATAGCTTGGCGAATCCACCAAGTAGCATAAGTAGAGAATTTGAAGCCTTTGCTTGGGTCAAACTTTTCTACAGCACGAAGCAGGCCAGTATTTCCCTCTTGGATCAAATCAAGAAGATCAAGACCACGGCCAGAATAACGCTTCGCAATCGAAACGACTAGACGCATATTTGCCTCGGCAAGTTTGTCTTTGGCTTTTTTATCGCCCTTGATTACGCGCTGAGCAAGATCCGCTTCTTCCTCTGGAGTAAGTAGTGGGATTTTACCAATCTCGCGAAGATATAAACGCACAGAGTCATCAGCAAAAGCATCTACATTGTCTACGGTAATCTCTAATTCTTCATCGGATAGCTCTTCCTCATCAGCGAGGTCGCCCATGCCAGGCTCTTCCTGGTCTATCATTAAGTTTCCAGAGTTCAAAATGTCGTCTTTATCTTGCATCATTGAAAAAATTATATCAAATTCGGCTAATATTTCAACCTTTTTGTAGTTTCTTCATCTCGCGCAGAATCTCTTTGGCTCTAGCCTCGTCATCTTCACATTCATCTAACTCAGCGCTGAGTTCGGCAATCCGCTCAGCCGTGCGAGCTTTTTTGTATTGACTATACATATCCAGACAATCTTTTTTCAGACTATCTGGCGATTGGTTTTTGAATTTGGTTTCATAAATCATCGAGAGTTCTTCTAGCCTAGTTTCGTCTTCTGGGATTTCTAAATCAATTCCCGCTCCCGCATCACCACCAAATACCATAATTGCCAGAATACTATCCTCCAAGAATCTCATCCTTTTGGCTTTGGCGTCTTGCATACCATCAGTTTTAACTGGTTTTAGGCGCCTCTTGGCCGAGTTGGTATTCACTTTTTTAGATAGCAGATCTTCGACTGTGACATCTAGACGCTTTGCGACTTCTTGTTCATAATGTTTTCGCTCAACCGAATCAGATAGATAATTAATAACTTTCATCGCCACATCAGAATACTCTTTTTTACCATTTGCGGTTGTTAGATCCAACTTTTCTTCATATTTATCAAGCAACCATTCCACAGCCGGTTTGCTTTTTGCTACTGCCTCTTTCCAGAGTGCAGGATCTTTTTGGATTAGCTCATCTGGATCTTTGGCGCCATGATAATCAGAAATCACCGAGAGATTGATGCCGAGTTTCCCGGCAATATTGATTGCACGCTCAGTCGCATTTACGCCTGCGTCGTCACCATCATAAGCAAGACGCACATCATTAGTCATGCGTGAGAGAATCTTGAGATGTTGCTCGGTCATGGCGGTGCCACTAGTCGCCACAGCTTGTTTTACCCCAGCCTGGTGCGAAGAGATAACATCCATATTTCCTTCAACAATTACCACAAAACCATCCCGCCTAATTGCTTCTTTGGCCTGATAAAAACCAAAAATGAAGCGCGACTTATTAAACAGCATTGTCTCTGGCGTATTAAGATATTTTGGCTCGCCTTGATCCAGTATTCTCGCCGTAAAGCCAATCACTTGACCATTCGTATCAATAAATGGCACCATCATCCTGCCCTTGAACAAATCTCCGCCGTATTGATTAAGTAAGCCTGCGCCGTCCATTTCTGATTGATTGTAGCCTTTTTTCTCCAAAAATGTTTTCAAAGCTTTGCCAGTACTAGGCGAATAGCCAATCCTAAATTCCTTTACTGTGGCGCGATTCAGATTGCGCTTATAAAACACGTATTCACATACTGATTTATTTTTAGATAAAGCAACTTGATAATATTTAGTAGCCAAGTCCAATGCTTCTTTCATGCGGACTTTTTTCTGTGCGATTTTTTTGTCACCATCGCTGTATTTTTTTAGTTCCACACCGGCTTGCTTGGCTAATTTTTCCATCGCCTCGCGAAAAGGAATTCCCTCCACTTCCATTACAAAAGTGAAAATATCACCACCTTTGTTGGCAGAAAAATCATGCCAAATTCCTTTTTCTGGCGACACCATGAAAGAAGGTGTTTTATCTACTCCCCAAGGGCTTCTACCCTTGAGGTTGCGACCAGCTCGGCTCAGCTCGATGTATTGCCCCACTACATCCTCTACAGCAAGTCGAGATTTTATCTCCTCCTTTGCATCTTCCATAGCTCTATTATACCAGAGAAGAACCAAATTCTAATATATGTGTTATAATATGCTTATGGATAACAAACAATACCTGGAATCAATCGCCAAAGATACACGCGCAGCCGGCACACCTAAAAAAGGTTTGTTTGGGCTAGACTTAAACATCCCTCCTGTAGTAAAAAAGCTCTTGATTGGTGTAGGTATTGTATTGGTGCTCATAATAATTGTCGCAATGATTGTTAGCATACTCGGAGGAACTGGCGACAAAGAGCGCGATTATGTAGACAAGGTATATCTTCGTACAAGCCATCTAGCCAAGGAAATCCCGGCATACAATAAACAGGTAAAATCTTCCCAACTTCGTTCGATGGGGACTTCCCTTGTATCTGTTCTAAACGAAACAGAATATTCAATTGCAAATGTTTTGAAAAATGATTTTGCCGCCGAGAAAATCGACGAATCAGAAAACACAAAGATCAACGAATCAGAAAACAACGCTATGGCAGAACTTCTGACTAATTTGGATAACGCTCAACTAAACGGCCTCTTAGACCGTGTTTATCATCGTGAAATTACTTACCAAATAGGAACTCTACTGTCTATGGAACACGAGGCATATACTTCTACAAAGATTTCCGGCCTAAAATCCGCTCTAGAAACCTCGATGAACAATCTTAATCAGCTATACGAGCAGTTCCAAAATTTCACTTCTAATTAACAGTGGTCCGCCACTTTACTAAATCCCAATATTATGATACTATATAGGTATTATGGGAAAAATATCTAATAGTGAATTCGTTCAAGAATTCAAAAAATTTATCAGTCAAGGTAGTGTAATGGATTTGGCCGTAGGTATGGTCATCGGTGCTGCATTTACTAGCATCGTGTCCGCCCTCGTCAATGACATTATCATGCCTATCGTAGGCTTACTCATTGGTGGTGTAAACTTCTATGATCTAAGCTTCACAATCAAAAACTTCTTTGGTGGAAATACCGCTGCAGTTATCCGCTACGGTAGCTTCATCCAGGCAGTAGTCAACTTCTTGATTATCGCCTTCTCACTATTCGTAGTGATCCGCCTAATCAATAAGTTCAACGAAAAGGCAAAGAAGCTTGCTAAGAAAGGCGACAAAGCCGCAGAAGAAAAAGCCGACAAAGCTGAAGCTAGAGAGGCCAAAGCTGATGCCGAAACAGTCAAGCTCCTCAAAGAAATCCGCGACGAGCTCAAGAAATCCGGCAAAAAAGCTAAATAATAACTTAATAAAAAGCACCCGTACGGGTGCTTTTTTGATTCTTATTCTTCCCTAGCGGTAGTAGCGGAGTGAGTCGATCGGATTCTTGCGAGCTGCTTTGACAGCTGGATAAATACCAAAGATTAGACCAATAGTTAGAGATGTTGCCAGAGTAACAAGAACTATAGGCACGTCGATATATGGACTAAATGGTGTAATGATAGATACTAGAAATGCCACTGCATAACCCAAAATCATACCTAGTATGCCACCAGAAAGTGACAGGATTAAAGCTTCAAACATGAACTGCATTAAAATATTAAACCAGCTAGCACCGACCGCTTTTCTGATACCAATTTCCCTCGTTCTTTCACCAACAGAAACAAGTAAGATATTCATCACACCAATACCGCCAACCACCAATGACACCCCAGCCACTACTGTCAACATGCCAGAAACAAGCGTGAATAAACTACCGGCAGGGTGGGAAATATTATCTCCGTATAGAATCTCATAATTTAGATTGCCTGATTTTTCTGCAAATAATAATTCGTTCATTTCTTCAGATAGCTCTTTAACTACACTGGTATTAACTGCTTTGACGTTGATCTGCTGAACCTGGAAATTGCCACCAATCTTTGCTAGGTATTCGGCGTTGACAATCATTGAATTATCAAAATCTACATTAGAGAAATTGATTGGGTCTTTCATTTCTTCTAGCAAGCCGACTACGATAAACTTCTGATCAAACAAAGTGAAAGTCTGGCCGATTGCTTCAGTGGTGGTGCCAAAGAGCGCTAGAGATAGATTTCTACCAACAATCGCAGAATTTTCTACTCTATCCGGCAGAAAAACGCCATCTTTTAGCTGCAGATTCTGCACGCGCATCAGATCAATGTTTGACCCGACCACGTTAGCACTTTTGACCGTACGCTCTTCTGATGAAAGTGTGGCGATACCAGCTGCAATTGGCGCAGAAGCCTGGACATTATTTAATCCACTAATCACATTTGCATCCTTTAGAGTCAAGCTACTAGTCATATAGCTATTGGAATTGGTCAATCCCTCTACAAGTGAATCAATAGTATCTACATGCTTTGTCGGACGCACTACGATTAGATCGGAACCCATGGATTTAACCTGAGAAGAAATCATATTATTAATGCTACCCATGAGGGACATAATCATAATAATGCTGGCTACACCAATACCAATACCAAGACAAGTCAAGAAACTACGAGTGCGGTTCTTGCGAATTGATTCTCTGGCCAATGAATAGTGAGTTCTAAGAAGAAGGGCCATTATTTACCACCTTTCTTTTTGCGTTTTTTGGCTGCTTTTTGAGATTTCTTCTGATATTTCTCTTGTAATTTCTTCAGTTCTTCTAGATTGTTGAGTTGTTCTTGCTCGGCTTTCTCGTCTCTAACTACTTCTACCACACCAGTTTCTGCTTCCACACCAACATTGATATCGGTAGTCTCACTTGGTTCTTCTGCTGGAGCTTCTTCTTCGTCGTTACCAGTGATAGCTTCTTTTACTTCTTTCAAGATTTTACGTTTTCTAAAATGCACTGCTACTGGCTGAGGGAGATCCTTGTCTGCCACAGTCTTGATATCTGTATCAATCTGACCATCCAGCATATTAATCACGCGGGTGGCATAAGCCGTGAGATTTGGGTTGTGAGTCACCATAATG
>JAFWEB010000034.1 GCA_017515925.1 Candidatus Saccharimonadota bacterium
AGCGAAATGGATTTGTCGGAGCTCAGAGCTTTTCTCGCGGCTCATTATGGAGCAACATATGATCACGTCGGGATTTATTCTAATGGTCGTTCGGCTCTTGCTGTTGCGGTAAAAGCCGTAGCAAAACGTGGTGGAAAAGTTGTTATTACTAGCCTCACTTGCTATGCCGTAGTACAGGCAGTCCGTGCAGCAGGTTGTGTGCCAATTTTTGCAGATGTAGATCCGGAAACTCTCCATTTTGGTAAAAAAGAGCTAGAAAAACTACTCGAAACCGAAAAGAATGTCCAAGCAGTTATCGTCCAGAATAACCTCGGTATTCCTGCAGATATGGCTGGAATCGAGGAAGTTGCAAAAGCCCACAAAATTTCTATTATTGAGGATTTGGCGCATTGTGTTGGTGTGAAATATGCCGATGGTAGAGAAGCTGGCACGGTGGGCCGCGCTACAGTGCTTTCATTTGGTAAAGGCAAGGCTATCGATGCAGTAACCGGCGGTGCAGTCATTCTTACTAGCCCGCTTGATAGTCCGATTTCTCAGCCAGAGAAAAAGCCAAAAAAGAGTGATAGTATCAGAGCTAGATTTTATCCTTTGATTTCTGCAATTATTCGGGGTGGATATAAAATTTCAAATAAATTTGGTCGCATCCTGACCGGATTCAATGTAAAAGTTCATTTTATTAAAAAATCTGCTGATGGCGATGTCGATCCTCATACTAGACTTACCTATTGGCAATGTAAACTAGCCCTCAGACAGCTCCAGGCTGTGCCTCATAGTGGCACCAAGCCAATTCGTGATCATTATTTGGTGCACGACCGCGAAGATGTGCTATACGAGCTAGAGAGAAAAGGCTTTATTTTCAACGACCTATGGTACGAAACACCTGTTGCACCAGAAAGATATTTTGATAATGCAGATTTTCACCCAGAACTTTGCCCAATTGCGACCAGGATTTCTACTCAAATTGTCAATGTTCCAACTTGGTATGACAAAGAAGAAATGGCGCCAGCACTCAAAATAATTCGCAAAGATTTAGTAGATGAGAGTGATATATCTCTTGAAGACACTGTCGCAGAAGATGTCAAAAAGCAGGTGTCAGAGTCTATTAAAATCGAGAAAAAACGTCGCCGTGAAAAGCGTAAGATTAAGAAGAAAAAGAACCCAAGGAATAGATTTTATAAAGCAGCCGAAGAAGGCTCAAAAGAAGAAGCAGAGGAAAATTCAAGCCTAGTTGAGGAAGATGATTCTTTGATGGCTAGTAGTGATTTATTCTCAGATGCTCCTGGAATGATCGTTAGTACCGGCAAGACCCGCCAAAACAAGAACGCAAGAGATCTGCTCAAAAAGGCAGCACGCGCATCTTCTAAGAAAGGCAAAGAACTAAAAGATGCTATGAAAGAAAAAGCCGAAAAAGCCGCAGAAAAAGCAGCCGAGCAGAGAGCTAAGCAAAAGGAAGAGAAAGCCAAATCCAAGGTCAAATCTTTGCAAGAAAGACGTGTCGAAAGTCTAGCGGATTTGGATGAACAAGAGCGGCTAGATAGAGAAAACGGCGACTCTTGGTGGTTAGATGATGGTGAAAAACGAAAAGCCAGAAAACGCGCCGCATCTTCTTACGCCTCCAGAGTATCATCTAGTAGTGTTCCAGATTCGTATTTTGCTAAAGAAGAGCCAAAGAAGCCTGCAAAAACAGTTAAGGCTCCTGCAGCCAAGAAAGAATTTCGTGATGATGGTGAAATCGACCCTCTAACTGGTATGAGAGTAGCTTCCCGCAAATTGTCAGAGCGTGAAAAAATCATAAAAGACCGCAAGAGCGGAAATTACGGAGGAGGCTCAAGCAGTGTCGTCTAGATTATTCCTCGGACAAGCGTCAAATTATCGGGCGGGCGACGTGCTCCGACATACTTTTTGCTTTGCGACGAGGCGTAGCGAGGAAGAACTCGTAGACTATTTGGCCGAAAAATATGGCACTACTCACGATAGAGTGGTTTTGATGAATAACGGTCGCTCGGCAATTGCAGCCGGATTAAAATTGACTGTTCCCGAGGGTTCAGAAGTAATTATCAATGGATTTACTTGCTATGCAGTACTCCAGGCAGTTGAAAAAGCTGGATGTAAACCAGTCTATGCTGATATTAATCGCAAAACTCTGAATTTTGACATTAATACTCTAGAGGATGTTATAAAAAAGCATCCCGGAGCAAAAGCTCTAATTATCCAGAATACGCTTGGAATTAGTGTCAATATTGCAGAAATAGAGAAATTTGCGGCCGAACACAAGTTGGTTATTATTGAAGATTTGGCACACTGTGCCGGTATGAAATATTTAGATGGCCGAGAAATCGGATCGGTAGGTGCAGTAGCAGCACTTTCGTTTGGTAAAGGAAAATCACTTGATGCAATTACTGGTGGCGCACTAATCGTAAATGATCGAAATTTGCCAATTCCAAAAAAGGCAAAAAAGCATCCAAAATTATCTGATAGTATGCGCGCTAGATGGTATCCGATGCTTGCCGCAATTGGCCGTGGAATGTCAAAAATCCATTTGCAAAAATATTGGTATGGACCGCTGATCAAAATGCATTTTATCGAGCGTGCAGTAGATGCAAAACTCAGCCTATCTCAGAGGCCAGCTTATTGGCAGGATAAATTAGTTTTGAGACAGCTAAAGAATATGAAGGAAAACCCAATGCCAATCAGGACGCACATGTTTGTCAAAAACAGAGGTGAGTTAATTGAAAAATTGGATAAAAACGGCTACAATTTCCGTGAAATTTGGTATGATGTACCGGTTTCGCCAATTCGTTATTATAAGAAACTAAATTTCCCAGAAAATGAATGTCCAGTAGCAACAGAAGTTTCTGCTGAGATTATTAATTTGCCAACATATTATGGCAAGACCAAATTACATGGCGCTTTGCAGATTATCAAGGAGTATGAAAAATGAACTTTGAACTAGTGAATTTTTTGCAATCAGACGCCTGGAAAAAGACTAATGAATTAATTGGCCACAAAGTCATTACCGAGAAAATCAGCAAGGACGGATATG
>JAFWEB010000035.1 GCA_017515925.1 Candidatus Saccharimonadota bacterium
AGATTAGTTGTATAGGTTCTCTACAGAGATAGAAGGACCTTGGGTAGTAGCAATATAGATAGATTTGACATACTGACCTTTGAGAGATGCTGGCCTCTGTGATTTTAATGAATCAAAGAAAGCGTTTGCATTCTCTAAGAGTTTGTCGGTGCCAAATGATACCTTGCCAAGACCAATATGGATGATGGACTGCTTGTCTACGCGGTATTCAACCTTACCGGTTTTTGCTTCTTTGACGGCTTTTTCTACATCGGTAGTGACTGTGCCAGCCTTTGGATTAGGCATCAAACCCTTAGGACCAAGGGTACGAGCATATTTACCAAGCTTTGGCATAAACTGTGGGGTAGAAATTAGAACATCAAAGTCGATTTCACCCTTTTCTAGGCGTTTTAGAAATGCGTCATCTTCTGCAATATCAGCACCAGCTGCTTGAGCTTTCTTAGCCTCGTCAAGAGGTGCGAAAACTGCTACGCGGACTGTTTTACCGTTTCCATTTGGAAGAACGATGGTGGTGCGGATATTCTGATCTGCCTGGCGTGGGTCTACACCTAGGCGGACGTGAGCTTCAACAGTAGCATCGAATTTAGCTGGATTTGTCTTGGTAGCTAGTTCGATAGCATCTTTCAAAGTGTAAGTTTTCTTTTTATCAACTAATTTTGCAATCTCTTGATATTTCTTGCCACGGCGCTCAATCAGAGGGCGAACCTTTGGTGCAGCACCTTTTGGCTTCTTTTCTGCCTCGGCATCAGCTTTAGCTTTGTCAGCTTTGCGAGCTTGACGCTCTTCTTCTGCCTTGACTTCTTCGATGTGTTTCTTGGATTTTTTACCAGATTTAGCGAATTTCTCCTCTTTTGGAGCTTCGGTTTCTGGGGTTTCTTCGGTCTTTGGAGCTTCTACTGGAGCTTCCTCGACTTTCTTTTCTTCTTTTGCAGCTTCTGCTGCTTTCTTGGCTTCTGCCATAGTTTCCTTTCTGTGGTATTAACGAGCTAGGCTCTTCCACTTAATTAATTATTGGTTAATCAATAACTTCGACGCCCATAGAACGAGCGGTACCTGCTACAACCTTTACTGCGCCATCTAGGTCAACAGCGTTGAGCTGGTCCATTTTCTTCTGAGCGATTTCTTCTAGCTGGGCACGGGTAATCTTGCCAACTTTATCGATGTTTGGCTTACCAGAACCCTTTTGAATCTTGATAGCTTCGCGGATAAGATCATCTACTGGTTGACCGAGACATACCCAGTCAAAAGAACGATCTTCGTAGACTTTGATGTGGACAATAACGTTCTTGCCCATGAAATCTTTGGTAGCCTCGTTAAATGGATTGATGAAATCCATCATGTTTAGACCCCATTGACCAAGTGTAGAACCTACTGGAGGGCCTGCTGTAGCCTTACCACCAGGGACACGAAGTTTAAGATTGCCGATGCATTTTTTTGCTTCTGCCATAATTTTTTACCTTTATTTAAGGTTTCCAACGGAAAATATATTTCCTAGTCGGAAACAGATTACTAATATATTAGTGCGTAACATATTCATTTTAGCATGAAAAGGTGAAAATTGCAAGAAAAAGAGCGCTACTTAGCGCTCTAAAAAGTGTGCTAATCTTTCTCGGTGCTGTTTGATAAATTGCCAACTAAGAAGCCTGCACAAAATAGACAAACAGCATAAGAGGCCAAGCCCCAAAAATGTCCCGAGTTATCATAGCTTCCGTAATAAAGATAGGAGCCACTTACGATAGCGCCCAAAAAGCAAGTAAAGAGAAATTCCACATCATCAAGAAATTTGCCCCTATTCTTCTCTCGTTTCGTCATAGAACCACCACCTTTCTAATAATCTCGATCCTCTGGATCATAAATCGCTTTTAATACGAAACTTTTCTCTTCTTCTTTCTCTTCATCCATCATTTTAGCGGAATAGAGCTCTGCGAGTTCTTCCTTCATCTTTTCAATGTTGTCATATTCTGCAATTAGTTCTCTGTAAACCGTGTCTTCTGCATGAGTATAGGTATCACCACGTAAAATATCAAATTCTTCCCAGTGATCTAACTCGCGCATTTTGTGAGCTGAAATACAGAATGAATAAACCGCAATGATTAAAAACATCGCTGCCGCGGATTTCATCAAGATACTATCTGGGCGAACAAAGTAGATCAGATATATTGCGCTTCCAATCCCTATAGCTAGGCATGATAATGCACTGAAGTTTAGCATTAATTTATAATGGCTTAACTCTTCGCTATACTTTTTCATCGTGTCGAGTATCCTCTGCTCACGATTCTCTTTTAAAAAGAGAGATTTTTTCAGCTTGATTTGTTGCTCCAGATATTCAATTCTTTGATTAGCCATCTTTACCCCCTATCAAGTGATTTTGTTGTACCTCTAACGAGTACATTTTGTTGTTTCACTGTTTCTTTGTGGCGATTCGCTGCAGATTTCACCAAAGTGCTCGTTTTTCTTCCAAGCTCTAAAGTTTTGCCGATTCGAATATCCTCTTCCTGCTCTTTTTTAAGCTGTTCCAACTCTTTCATAAGCTGGAATTCTTCCTTTCTACATCTCAGCAGTTGGTATTCTATTTCCTTAATTCGTTGTTCCAACTGATAACCAAATAGACTCATTCATCCACCCCCTTTCTATGAAATAGCACACATTGTAAAAAAGCGTGTGACAAAAAATGCCACAACATAGATATTGTAGCATTTTATGGTTAATTTGTCAATTTAGATCTTTTGTACTTGGAGTGCATCAAGCTCTACAGGTGTTTCACGGCCAAACATAGAAACCATGACTTTGAGCTTACCTTTGTCGGAATCAATCTCGGCAATTGTGCCATCAAAGCCCTTGAATGGACCATCGGTGATAGACACGACTTCATCGATTGCATAATTAACTGAGAATTTAGGATCTTCTACGCCCATACGTTTCTTAATCTTGGCGATTTCTTTTTCAGAAACAGGTGTAGGCTGGGTACCGGTACCGATAAATCCAGTTACGCCAGGGGTATTACGGACGATATACCAAGTTTCGTCAGAGAGTTTCATTTCAACTAATACATAACCCTGGAAAATCTTGCGATCGACAACTTTGCGCTTGCCGTTCTTGATTTCAATCTGTTTTTCCTTTGGCACGAGAGCGTCGAAGATTTTACCTTTCATCTCGATACCACCAACACGCTGTTTGATGGATTCTGCTACCTTATCTTCGTAGCCAGAGTAGGTAGAAATAGCGTACCATGCTCTTGTATCATCATATCTGTTAACTGCCATATTTTCTCCTTAAATTCCTTATTTAACCAACATTCCAAATACCCAAGTAAAGAGGGCGTCGAGTAGCATAATGATAGCGATAAAGATGCCTGTATAGACAAAAATCGCGAGGACTAGCTTCCAGGTGGCTTTCCTAGATGGCCAGCGAACCTGACGAATTTCACGCCAAGAATCTCTGATATAACGACCGAGATAGACGATTGGTCTAATCAAAATAAATGGTTTTTTCTCAGATTTTTTGTCGGATTTAGCCTTTTTGGCTACCCCTGAAGCCTGTTTTGCAGGTTTTTCGGTCTTAGGGGCATCTGATACTACTTTGACTTTTGTAGTCGTTTCAGGTGCTTTTGCGGCCTTTTTAGAGGCTTTTTCGACCTTTTTCGGGCTCTCATCCTTAGGTTTACCAGGATCAGAGGCCTTAATTCTAGTGATTTTTGCCATTTATGCTCCTCTCTATAAAAAATAATCTCTTACGAGATTGTCAAGTATATTTTAGCACTTGCCTGTAAATTTGTCTAGACTTTTTGTTTACGGACATGATATAATTTTCCAGGTGGTGAGTGTATCTTAATAAGGAGGTGATTTATGTGTCTCAAGAAATCGCTGATAGATTCAATTACGTTAAATTAATGAATGAAAAATACAATATCCCTCAGAAATTATGGGATAACGCCGAAAAATTCACTGATTTAGGCTACGAAATCCGTAGTGGTTATCGGATAACAGACGTCTACAAAGACGAAGAGAGAGACGAGGAAGCAGGATATGATATTTGCCCGCATATGCTGGCTTATGATATCAAAAATGACCCGGCCTACATCTCTGATGAGACGCGTGATTTTACACGCAAGCAGAAGATTACTCTGCGTCATCCCGAGTCAGTATTAGACCATTCTGCCAGAGTAGCCAATACAATGTCGGAAATCATGTTCGCCTACCCTGATTTATTTGTTGGGTATAGTCAGTTGGCTATCTTTAAGGTGGCGTTGAACCACGATATTGGCGAGGCAACTGTCCATGACATCCCGGATGATGGATCAAAAGCCCACGATTTGAAGGCGGATGCAGAGGCCAGAGCTGTTAATGATTATTATTCCTCTATCCCTGATCCGATGCATGGTATTATCTTGGATTATCATCGTCAGTTCGAGAATATGGACTCGTTTTTGGGCCAGATGATTAAGATGGTAGACAAAATCGATGCAATCGCTAGGTTGATCATGTTTGAACGCTACGATATCAGGGGTAATATCTATGATAAGAATCCCCCGTCCAAGCAGGATATCAAGTTTGCCGAAGAAATCGGCACAGGTAATTGTACCGACGTCTGGGCAAGACATCTCTACTGGCTCTTCCATGAGAAAATCCAGTTTGACCCGACAGTTATCAAGATTGCCGAAGATCTGCTTTATGCAGGCACAGTATCAGTTGGCAGGCCTTGGTTCAAATTTTGGCCGCGCACATAACTCACCACTTAATTCCCCTGAGCTAAGTCTCGGGGGATTTTTTCTGTTTTTGTACTCGGCTTTATTTTATCTGATATAATAGAGAAAACGGAGGTTAATTATGACTAAATTTGACGATCAATATCTTGATCTTTGCGAGAGAGTATTGATCTATGGAGAAAGGGTGAGCAACGATCCGGCCGTTTTGCAGAAAAAAATGGGCAAAAAGACCGGTACAAATATGCCAAATCATTATGCGCAGACCGTGAAACCTATCACGACTATCCGTCTGCCACACCAGGTGCTGACCTTTGATCTAGAGGAGGAATTTCCTATCCTCACATCAAAATTGGTCGCATTTA
>JAFWEB010000036.1 GCA_017515925.1 Candidatus Saccharimonadota bacterium
ACACTTTGGATCATTGGCGTCCCATCTTTCTTCCTCTCTCAAATGCCAAATGAAGATCTGATTAAAGGACATTTCATCACTAATATTCTGAAGAAAGCTATCCCAGGTGGATTAACCAATGTCACCGTAGTGCTATGTACATATCTGTTTTGCAATATTTTCAATGTGCCAAAGGAGCAAATTTTTACGGCTTGCACCATTGCATTTTCTATCGTAGGAATGGTCTATCTGTATGTAGTCTGTCGACCACTCAATCTCTACCGCGGAATCGTCTGGGGTGGGTGTCTAGGTGGAATAATTATCTGCTTTACCGTATTCCACTGGTTCTTCCAATTAACAGAGAATCCATCATATCTAGTAATCTTGATCCCTGCTATTGCTGGGCTAACCTCTCCGCTGCTTCTCAAATTATTTACTTTGCTCGATGAAAAATGGGGCTTTGTGCGCAAGAAGTTCGAAAAATCTACTATGTAGAGCCACCCCAACTAGGCTTGTTTTTAGTGTTATTCAGATTTATAATAGAGTGATAAAACATAAGGAGAATAAAATGTGTACGGGCATCCGTTTTTGTGATGACAAAGGCAATATGTTTTTTGGAAGGAACTTGGACTGGTCAGTGGGCTACGGTCAAAAAGTAGTTTACACTCCAAAAGGATACCAGTACCACTCCGAATTCTTAGGTGATATTACTCCAAAACACGCCGTAATCGGCATGGCAATTATTGAGGACAACAAGCCACTCTACTTTGATTGTGGGAACGAAGCAGGCCTAGCTATTGCTGGTCTAAACTTCCCTGGATATGCTCAGTATGCTACCAAAGAGATTGACGGCAAGACTAATGTCTCTGCTTATGAATTCCCTCTCTGGGTAGCTATGAACTTTTCCTCTGTAGACGAAGCCGAAAAAGCCCTAACCAATGTAGCTATCGTCGACAAACCAATCAATGATAAATTCCCTTCATCTCTGCTCCATTGGATCATCGGTGATGGCAAGCGTAGTATCGTAGTAGAATATACCAGCGTAGGTATGCAGATTTTCCATGACGCAGTAGATGTCCTTACAAATCAACCTGGTTTTGGTTGGCACAAAGAGAATTTGCGTAATTACATGAACCTCAGCAATCCTCAGCCAGAAAAAGTCACTTGGGGTGAAGCCGATCTAAAACCATTTGGCTCTGGCTCAATGATGCGAGGACTTCCTGGTGATTATTATTCTCCTTCCCGCTTTGTCCGTGTAGCATATCTCAATACTCACTATCCTGTCAAATCTACCGAGGAAGAAAATGTGGCTAGAATGTTCCATACTCTAGCCGGAGTTGCCATGATTGATGGCGCCGCCGCTATGGCTAGTGGTGATTTTGAGAAAACTGTTTATACCGGTGGCTATTCTGCTGCTACCAAAACTTACTACTGGAACACCTACGAAGACCCAGCAATCAATAGCGTCAAAATGAGCGACTTTGACGAAAAGAGCAAAGATCTACAAGAGAAATAATAGCGCTATTACCTAGACAAACCCCACTTTTAATGCTATAATATGAGCAGATTAGGTGGGGTTTCATTTTTTTGAGGCATTGTACATTAAAAGGAGGGATTACCATGGAAAAACATAGAATTAAACCGTATCATGACCGTGATAAGTGGAAGATATACAAAGTTAACGGAATGGACACTCTGTTCTTTACAGAGGCAGGGTCGGTTGTTGATCACACCAAGTTGAATAACGCTTGGCTGTTTTGCGAGAACTTGGCGGAGACCGTCATAGTACGTCAGGTTGCAACGGACGAATTCATTATCCTTAGCAAGGACAGCGACTATCACTTTGATCATATCAAGATGGCAAGCAATTACGATTGCGTTCATCTGAGACATTATCAATGTGATTCTGCACCCTTGCAGGTGACAGACGAGCTGTTCATCATTCCCTGGTCGGATACAAGAGAAAGACTCTACTCATCCAGATACAGGAACACCGTAGAAAATCTCGTCGCAAACGAGATTGAAGACGCAGTCATGACAGATCCGCTCAAAGTATTCACTACTGTTCAGGCCTCACATATTGAGGTTATTCTGACTGGACCGGTAGAGATCAAATTCCAGATTCAGCACGAATACACCGGAATAGAATCTCTGGAGCCGATCACCAAATGTTACAGCACTTTGCGCAAACGTTTTATTAATGTCACAAAATTGGAAGATGTTAACCGTATTATCCAGGAAGACAGCGAGGAAATGATCAACGCAAAGCAGTTTGTATCCGAAGGCGGCTACTACGTGGATGGCAAGAAAGTCAAGGATGCTATGCATTATGCCTCCTCCTATACCACTGCTCAGGAAATCTGGAAAAACCTGGCCAAAGAAGAGGTTCTGCGCGAGAACAATTTAGCCGAGATTGTAGATCATGAACTCTTTGCAATTAACTTTTATGACAAGGTTGATTGCGACGAGAGATATGTATTCTACGTCAACACTAATCGGGTTTTGATTCTGGAAAACTTGGGTGATAATCGGATGAAATCTTACATTTACGAGCATATCAACCCGAGTTGCAAATGCAGAGGAGCAAAACAGATTAATGGAAGCGGCGTATTTGTGATCATTGTCGAACACGATAGTGGTGGGTGGAGTCTGGAACAGATAGAGATACGTTCAGATACAATCTGGGTAAATGATTCAGTCAATCTGGACTCACTCAATTGCATGGACGAGGAAGGAATAATCTTTACCCCTATCGGTAGGTATGATATCACAAAAGGTTTAATTGACAAACGCCATGCTGCTGCAATAGAGGATGACATGGAATTAGAAATCAAGGAAGATATAATGGAAGAAATCGATCGCATCCTGGTCCGTAATCTGGACGAAGAGGAAGATAGAACCTATTATCTCTCTGTTCGTTATGGCAAAGGAGAAGGCGAAGATAATTACATCTTCTACATGGCAAACCTGGAACAGACCGAGAAGGAATATTCCAAGGATCCAAAAGGTTTCAATTACTACAACAAATCGTTTTTCAAATTAGATAAAGACTTCAAGAAGAAAGTCATATCTAAAAATGAGGAATGGATAGAAGTGGCAAACGAACATCTAGGTAAAATCCCTACTTAATCTACCGGGGTCGCAAGCGAATTACGCAAGCGGCCCCATTTTCTTGTCATAACTGCTTATGCTAGAAATATCAGAGGTAATGTGTTATAATACAGAGGTGAAAATACTTGCAATAGAGTCTTCTTGTGACGAAACCGCCGCAGCAATTATCTCTGGTGATCCATCTTCAAAAAATGGAAAAGCAGAGCTACTTTCTAATGTCGTGGTATCGCAAATTGATATTTTCAAATCTTATGGTGGGGTAATCCCAGAGGTAGCAGCTAGGTCGCATCTAGAAGCAATTCTGCCAGTGGTCCATCAGGCTTTCTCTGAGGCAGGGCTCACAAAAAAAGGGCAAGACGACTGGAGCCAGATAGACGCTATTGCTGTAACTCATACTCCTGGGCTGCTTGGTTCCCTACTCATCGGGACCTTGACTGCCAGGACTCTTGCAATTCTCCATGACAAACCACTTTATGCCGTTCATCATCTAAAATCACACATTTATGCCAACTGGCTGGCGGTCAACGAGGATGAAAAGCAGCCACAGTTCCCACTTCTATCTCTGGTAGTATCTGGCGGACACACCCAAATCATTCGCATGGACGAGCACAATCATTTTGAGATTATTGGCACCACGATGGATGATGCCGTAGGTGAATGTTATGACAAAATCGCCAAGATTCTTGGCCTTCCCTACCCTGGTGGCCCATCTATTGCTCGTGCAGCCAAAAATGGCGATCCTGATAAGTATAAACTCCCTATCCCTCAGATTAAAGACCTTGATTTTTCATTTTCTGGGCTAAAAACCGCAGTACTGCGCGCCGTCCAAAAAGAGCTAGGTGTCCCGATCAGCTTCCCTTCTCATGAGCTTGCCGGAAAGCTCACAGAGCAGCAGAAGGCTGATTTTGCAGCATCTTTCCAAAAAACTGCGACCAAGATTCTCTTAAACAAACTAGAAAAAGCTCTGGAGATGTACCCAGATACCAAATCTATCGTGATTGCCGGCGGAGTGAGCGCTAATGAAGATTTGCGAAAAACCGCTCTGGCTAAATTTGGTAACAAAACAGAGGTATTCTTCCCTGCCCTGAAATTTGCTGGCGATAATGCCGCCATGGTGGGAGCTGCTGCATTTTACGAAATCGCCTCTGGCGTTTCTCCAACTGACCCCTATAAATTGAACATTATGCCGAGGTCAGAAATCATTTAACTGTGGTATAATACGCTTATGAATATTCCTCTTCAACAAACTCGGGAGTGGCAGAAACTACAGGAAAAACTTGGCGAAAAGACTTTTTTTGAGGAAACTTCAGATTACACATACCTTGCGATCAAAAAGACGACCAAATTTGGAGACTACTTGTATTTGCCTTATGGCCCTTATGCTTATAATAAAAGTGCCTGTTCTAAGGCCCTAGAAGCGCTTGTAAGCCTTGCAAAGCGCGAAAAGGCAATCTTTATCCGGGTTGAGCCACAGGCGCGTGATACGGCCTCGTATTGGGCCGGGCTTCCAAATGCCAAAAAATCCAAGGACATGAGCCCTAGAGAAACCTGGGTACTAGATCTTGATCAATCCAAAGAAGACATGATTAAGAATTTCACACAGGGCACTCGCACCTGTTACAATCAGTTCCCGAAAAAAGGTATCACCGTCACCACATCTAAAAACCTTGAAGATATTCACTACCTATCTGATTTGCAACAGCAGGTGGCCGAAAAAAGAAAATTTGGTGCCTTCTCTGATAAATACCTAAAAGCCGAGTTAGAGCAAGATTTTGCTACGCTTTATCTTGCCAATTTTGATGCCAGCAAAATGGAGATTAAACCAGACTGGCTAGAGCCTCTGGCAAAGAAAAAAGTGATTGCTGCTTCCCTGTTCTTTGATTATGGAGATACTCGCTACTACATGCAATCTGCTTCGGACTATGACTATCGTCGCCTGCCGGCCTCTGTTGCAATTCTCACTACGGCGATTTTTGACGCCAAAGATAAAGGTCTGAAACACTTTGATTTCTGGGGTATCGCCCCTGATGATGCGCCCGCCGACCACCCATGGGCCGGGTTCACCAAGTTTAAAAAATCTTTTGGAGGACGAGAAGTTCAGTATTGCGGAACTTATGACATAGTGCTAAATTCAAGCAAATATCGCCTCTACAAATTAGGTCGCAAAGCCAATCGCACCATGCGCAAAATCTTGCACAAAAAAGATTAGCTCTTCCCTGTTATCTGCCGTATTTGTCTTTGATTTCGTATTCTTTTAGATCAAAAAGTGGAGTTTTTCCCTCGTCAATAATGCGCTGAGCTTTTTTGAGCAGGAGTCTTAATTCCCCTTCGGACTTGGCCGAGCCAACATGAATGGTCTTGACCACCACTTGGTGTCGCTTTTCGCAGATTTGCACCCCTGTTGCTCCTGATTTTGTCCTAAATTGACGAATAAATGCCATACCTAAATTTTACCACATTTGTCTCACCATATTTTAGCTTGTTTGTCAATTTAATAGCTCATGTTTTTCAGGTAGACGCAAGCGTTTTGGTATGAAAAATGCTTATTTTTAAATAATCCCAAATTTAACAGGGAACTATGGCATACTAGGAAACAAACCATGCAAATAGTCAAACAGGGAAAAACATAACAATTTTTCACAAATTTCTACCCAAATCCACCAGGGAATTATGAGCGAAATATGTTGTAGTATATTCTCTGGCATCCTTTGTAAATTCGCCTATATGCCCACTGCGGGCCGGCTTGTGTCGCCCGTCGTTACGGGGACACTGCGCCTAAGCTATCGCCCGTCGCGATATATTACCCGCAGAAATGGTCATATAGGCTCATTTCCCGGATGCCACGCCAATCTGTTCTAGAATATTTCATCGACGGCATGGTGGAAGGAACGGATGTCCAAACGGGTAAATCAGACACAAATATCCAACATGATCATTCATATTATGGGAATAGCTGCTCAACTGAGGAGAGAGGAGGATTAGATCCTGAACATAAAATGTCTCCAACCTCCTGTTCAACACGCGTAATTAGCTCTGCTACCTCTAGTTCTGATCCACAGAGTATCGGGGTATACTACAATTATCAAGCTGCGACTTCTGGTTCTGGTGCTGCAGCTAAAACCGACAATACGATTGTTCCTGATTCTTTCTGTCCTCTTGGCTGGCAAATGCCTTACGATGGCACGGGTGGGGATTATTATGATAAGTCTAAATCTTGGAAATATTTAAATAGCAGTTATCCATCATCTGTTACTAGAAAAGATTATCCAATCTCTATTATTCTTTCAGGACACTTCAACTGGGATGGAAGTGGTGGCGCTGGAACTGGCTTATATTGGCTAGAAGTAAATGCCTATATTTGGAGTCAGACTGTCTTTTCTAGTGGTCAAGCATACTGGACGGACATAAATACATCAGCAACTTCCATTGGATCCAATAAGCCAGGAAAGACTAATGGACCAGTCGTTCGTTGTGTTTGGGTTTTTACGTCCTTACATCGACGGCACAGTGGCAGGAACGCCAACAGATTTGACGATATATACTGATACAGATGTAACCCATAGTCATACCTATATTGGCAACGGCTGCTCTGGAGGCGATGGCTCAATCACGCCATGCGAAACTCGCATCGTCAAAACTGCAGACGACGAAGATCAGAAAAACGGTACTTACTATAATTTCCAGGCCGGAACTTCTGGTGCCGGAGCTGCTGTAACCACCGACAATA
>JAFWEB010000037.1 GCA_017515925.1 Candidatus Saccharimonadota bacterium
CGATCTAGAAAACCTGGATTGTTAGCGGATATGTGGCGGTATGGTTTGAACAAAGTTTTGAGTAATTGACCGATTGAGAAAAAGTCGAGTGAGTCTGACAAGCGGTGTTTTAGGTCGCTAGCAAAAACACCCCAACCTCTAAAATACCACCATTGCAGCAAATCGACCATAAACATAAGCTTATTATACCATAAGTGATATAATTTATCTTAATGAAATCTCGTGTAAAAAGAGTGGATGATCCGAGATATAAAAACACACAGAATCGATTCAATAGAGTAATAGAAAACTTCGTTCGTCGAGGCCAGATGATGAAGCTACGAGCCAGCATAGTCTGCACGCGCGCCAAGGTAAATCCCTCAACTTTTTATAACCATTATTCCAATATGGACGAGGCAGTTGGTTACATGAATAGCCGGATGATGGACGAATTGAAATCATTAAAAATAGAGTTGGGAGACAAGCCAGATTTAGAAATTGTTTTCCTAAAGGTTCTCTTTTTTATCTACAAAAATCGTGATTATTACGAGATATCCACGCATTGTAAAAATGTCTTGCCCTTGGCACAAATTGCGGATATTTTTCGACCAGAAATCTGCCGAGGTTGGAGGCATTACAAAAAGGAAGAAATCAATCGAATTTTCCAAATTTATAAGGGCGAATTTGCGGGGTTAATCATTTATTGGGGGCAGTCGGATCATTTCAAAAAAATCAAAATTCCATATTATGCTAGGAAACTCGCCAGGTTTAGTAAAACAGCGTGCGAAAGGCTGCGCTAAATCGGTTTTAATCCTTTATAACTCAAAATGTTTATGCTATAATTAAACGAAATGGATGAGCAAGAAATACAAAGAAAAAGGCGAGCAAACGAGGAAGAAGCTACCGCGACCCGTGCTAGGTTGTTAGGCCTCCCATATCTAGATACTCGCAATTTTGAAAATGACATCCCACTTGTTGATAATTTGATGACAAAGCAGGATATGCATAAGTATTTCATGATTCCACTCCAAAAGGGTGGTGATGGTGAACGATTCCAATTTATGGTGACTAGCCAGACTCCACGCAGTATCATCGATGCCAAGGGCAAGGAATATTCCGATCGTGGCGAAAGAGTTAATTTCTTCTTGATTTCTGACTCCGCATATAAAGTTTTTATTTTGCGCTATGATCCGCCACAGGAAACCGAATACGACGACATCACTATTGCCGGCGAGGGCGATTCCGAAACTCTAGCCAGCGTGAGCAAAGTATTGAATGAAGTCTCTACTGACAAAGTTTTTGATTATCTTCTAGACCAGGCTGACAAGCTCGGTGCATCTGATATCCACATCGAGAATATGCGTGATTCGATTCGTTTGCGTATGCGTGTAGATGGTCTTCTTCATCCAGTTGCTACGATTAACAAAGATCGCTATCGTGTGTTTATGGGCGAACTTAGCTCCAGGGCAAATGTATCCACTGCAGCTCGCACTCCACAGTCCGGCCACATGCAAATGGATATTTACCGCGACGGCACCACGCACTTGCTCAACATCCGTGTCGAGATGATTCCTACTATGTATGGTCAAGATGCAGTGCTTCGTTTGTTCAATTTTGACGAGACATTACTCAATCTAGATTTGCTAGGCCTTGGCGAAGAGGAGCGTGCTGAGGTTGACGAAGTAATTTCTCATCCACGCGGCCTAGTCTTGATGGTGGGCCCTACTGGTTCTGGTAAATCTACTACACTCTATTCAATTATCAATGCACTTAATACCACAGACCGCAAAATTATCACTCTAGAGGATCCAATCGAGTATGGCATTACTGGCATTTCCCAGATTCCGATCAATACTACCGAGGGTGGATCGTTTGCCGATGGCCTTCGCTCGGTCCTGCGTCTAGACCCAGATGTCGTGATGGTTGGTGAGATTCGCGATGCTGATACTGCTAAGACTGCCATCCAAGCATCTATCACCGGTC
>JAFWEB010000038.1 GCA_017515925.1 Candidatus Saccharimonadota bacterium
GTCACAAAGTGTAGTACCGGTAGTAGTGTCTTTCAAACCCACAACTGCAGCGATATCGCCAGCGGTAACTTCGTCGATATCATCACGCTTATCAGCAAACATACGAACGATACGGCCAACGCGTTCCTTGTTGCCAGTAGTAGCGTTAAGAATATAAGAACCTGATTTCAAAACACCAGCATAAACGCGGATAAAGATTAGCTTGCCTACGAATGGGTCGGTAGCAATCTTAAATGCTAGAGCAGTTAGAGGCTCTTTGTCGTCAGCTTTGCGGATGATTTCATCACCAGTCTTTGGATCGGTGCCAACGGTCTGACCCTGGTCACGATCAAGTGGAGATGGAAGATAGTCGGCCATGAGATCTAGAACCTTCTCGACAATCACACCACGGCCATCACCACCGGTAACTAGGAAGAAGTCACCATCAAGTACGCGCTTTCTTAATGCGGCCTTGAGCTCATCAATGGTGATTGCGTCTTCGCCTTCATTGAAGTATTTCTCCATCAATTTTTCGTCTGCCTGGACAGCTTCTTCTACAAGCATTGCGCGAGCATTTTTGGCTTTTTCTACCATATCAGCTGGGATTTCGCCAACGGTAAGCTCGTGATCAGCGTAATCTTTGTAGGTGTAAGCCTTCATATCAACGAGGTCTACTACACCGCAAATGTCCTTTTCGAAGCCAATTGGAAGATGAATAGCAACAGCGTTCTTAGATAGACGCTTATGAATAGAATCAAGAGATTTGTAGAAGTCACCACCAGTCTGGTTAATTTTGTTAACAAAACAGATACGAGGGACGCCATATTTAGTAGCCTGGCGCCAAACTGTTTCAGACTGAGCCTCAACACCCATCTTACCGTCAAAGACCACAACTGCACCATCGAGGACGCGAAGAGAACGCTCCACCTCAGCGGTAAAGTCGATGTGGCCCGGGGTATCGATAATATTAATCTGATGACCTTTCCAGTAAGCAGTAACAGCAGCGGATGTAATTGTAATACCGCGTTCCTTTTCCTGCTCCATCCAGTCGGTAGTAGCACCACCGGTATCACCCTTCACTAGGTCGATCTTGTGCTTGAGACCTGTGCGATACAAAATCGCCTCTGATGTGGTAGTCTTACCAGCATCAATATGCGCAATAATACCAATATTGCGAAACTTTGATAAATCTTTGACTTCTGCCATATTCTCCTTTATTCGGACATTAAAAATATAAACGTTGCATCCATTTTACCATAAAATATACCGGTTTGACAAGAGAAATTATTGTAGTTTTTGCTTCAAGATTTGCTGTGCAGCACCTGGGTTGGCTTTACCACGTGATGCTTTCATTACTTGGCCAACCAAGAATCCAAGAACTTTTTCAGAACCAGCTTTATAATCAGCTACTGCCTGAGCGCAAGCCGGATCGGCAATTACGCCATCTACGATTGCTTCAAGTGCGCCAGTGTCATTTTCCTGAATCACATTTAACTCTTTGGCGATATTACAAGTATCCTTGGTCTTCATTTGTGGATCAAATAATTTAGCGAAAACCTCTTTCATACCAGTAGAAGAGAGTTCACCTTTTTCTTTCATTTCGCTCAAATCTTCTAGCTGTTTCCCTGTTGGGAGCTGTTCTAGCATTTCGCTGGATTTTTCTTCGGCTAGGAGGACGGATGAGAAAAGATTTGCAATATTCTTGATAGATTTATCTGACAACTCGCCGAGTTTGCCCATCAACTGTGGGTAATCAAGTAATACCTCTAGAGTGTCATTCGGGATCACGCCGCCAAACTTTTCACGATAATCATTTGGAAGCATTGGAACTTTTTCCATCTCCTCTTTAATGAATTCTTCACTCAGCTTGATTGGTGGAATATCTGGCTCTGGCATATAACGATAATCCTTGGCCTCTTCCTTGCTGCGCTGACCAGTAGTTTCGCCCGTAGCATCATTCCAGCCAAGAGTTTCCTGAATCACCTTTTCGCCACTGTCTAGCAATTTACTCTGGCGCTTGATTTCATACTCAATGGCACGTTCTACTGAACGGAAGGAGTTGAGATTCTTTACCTCTGTCCTAGTACCAAGTTCTTTCGCACCCTCTGGTGCAAGAGAAGTATTCACATCAAAACGCATATTACCGTTATATAGGTCGCCATTGGTCACTCCGGCATAGCACATTAGTCTCCAAAGCTCTTTACAATAATCACGCGCGTCCGCAGATGAGTGAATATCTGGCATACTGACGATTTCAATTAGAGGTGTATCTACACGATTCAAATCTACTAGAGAATAAGTATCGAAATGCGTCAACTTGCCAGCATCACCCTCTAGGTGAGCATGCTCAATACGGATTTTAGTGCCAGATGGGAGTTCTACATAGCCCTCGCCAATGATAGGATGGTAAAACTGAGTAATCTGGAAACCTTTTGGAGAATCTGGATAGAAATAATGTTTGCGATCAAAACGGGAATATTGATTGATTTTACAGTTCATTGCTTTGCCAGCACGAATTGCGTATTTAATTGCCTCGCCGTTGAGTCTAGGTAGCATACCAGGCAAAGCGTAATCCACAGGCGACACGCAGGAATTTGGCTCTTTACCACGAGCATCATTATCTACTTCAGAAAATAGTTTTGTCTTGGTTGAAAGCTGTACGTGACATTCAATACCGATAGTTGGATAATATTTCATTAGATCGCTCCTAAATCTTTTAGTGCCTGCTTGTAGCTAGAAAGTGCGCGTTTGGTCTGAGTATATTCTGGACTAAATCCGTGCTCGTGGGCAATTTGATTACGCATCTTGTGTGCGTGCCAAACAGAGTTTAGCTGGGTAAAATGGTTTCCGGATTTTTTTAATCTTTCGCCCATAGTTTTACCTGGGATTCCCATCTCGGCCATAGCTTTGTCTAGTAATTTATCTGCTTCAATAATTGCGCCATTATAGGTGGCTTTGTTCTCTTTTTGGAGACTATTTTCGATATGAAGCCAGTCAGATTGATAAGCGTCTTTGTCAAATTCATAATTGCGTCTAGCAGTCAGAGAAATCGCTACGAATACAAAAATACCAACAATCGCAATCGCAGCCAAAAGTAGAAATACCGATCCGTCCATTATGCGCCCTCCTTATCTAAAGAATTACCAATTTTACCAGCAAAAGCAAGCAAACTCTTGTCGCTTCTGCGTGGGCCGATTAGCTGCAAACCGAGTGGAAGACCAGATTCGGTTTTGCCTACTGGAATTGCCACGCCAGGCACACCAGCCAGATTCAATGTCACAGATAGGATATCTTCCATATACATTGCCACTGGATCGTTGACCTTTTCGCCAATCTTAAATGCTGGATTTGGTGAAACTGGAGCAAGGATTACATCGCATTTTTTGAATGCATCTTCAAATGCCTGAATGATGAGGGTGCGTGCTTTCATCGCCTTCAAGAAATAAGCATCATAAAAACCACTGGACAATACGAAATTTCCCACCATGATACGACGCTTGTTCTCTGGCATGAAACCATCACTACGAGTTTTGCCAAATATTTCATCTACCGCCTTGGCTTCATCGGAACGATAGCCATAACGAATGCCGTCATAGCGAGAAAGATTAGATGTAACCTCGGCCGGACAGATAATGTAATAGACCGCTAGGGCGTATTTTAGAATTGGCATTTCTAGATCGACAATTTCATAGCCATCAGATTTGAGCTCGTCTAGTTTTTGCTTCAAGGCGCCACGAATAGTTGAATCAATAGCATCAGAATCAAAATCTTTGATCACGCCGATTTTCTTTGGCTCTTTCACCTCTCTATTTACATAATAATCTGGCAATGTTGTCAAGTCTTTTGGATCTTGACCAGCACAGATCTCCATGAGCAAATCTAGGTCTTCTGCGCTTCTAGCAAGGAAACCTACACAATCTAAGCTACTTGCCATTGCCACTACGCCATAACGAGAGATAGTGCCATAAGTTGGCTTGATACCATAAATTCCGTTGAATGATGCAGGCTGGCGGATAGAGCCACCAGTATCGGTACCAGTTGCAAATGGCACAATATCAAGTGCCACTGCTACAGCTGAGCCACCAGAAGAACCACCGGCCACACGAGTAGTATCGGCAGAGTTTTTAGTAACGCCAAAATATGAATTCTCCGTAGAAGAACCATGCGCAAAAGCATCCAGATTGACGCGGCCAATCATAATTGCGCCTTCTTTTTCTAGCTTCTCTATAGCGGTTGCATCAAGTGGAGCTTTGAGTGGCTCTAGAATCTTGGATGCAGCAGTAGTTGCACCTTGTTTGCTGAGGAAGTTGTCTTTACACGCATATGGAACACCGGCAAGGCGCCCCACTTTTTCACCTTTTGCGATTTTCGCATCAATTTCTTTGGCACGGTTGAGCGCGGCCTCTTCGTTCATGGAAATGAAAATATTATAATCAGCATATTTTTTGGCTTTGTCAAGCGCTTCTTGTACGAGGCTGACAGCACTAATTTCTTTACTTGCAATCTTCATTATAATACCTTTGGAACCTTAATTTGATTATCTTGAGTACCAATATTTCCCTGATAGGCTGGGACTAGATTTAGCAATTTTTCTCTATCTGCATCCTGTGGAATAATATCGTCTTCGCGCCAGACATTTTCCATCTCAAAGACCTGATAAGTAGGCTCCACACCCTCAGTGTCCAGCTCGTTTAATTGTGAAATGTATTTGATTATATTTTCTAGATCACCCTTCAGAGATTCTGCTTCTTTGTCGCTCAAAGACAAATCAGAAAGTCCCGCAAGGTGATCAATTTCCTCGCGTGTAATTTCCATCTATATAATTATATCACAATAATATAGCTATGTTATAATATAATTATGCCAAAGTTTCAACTTGTATCCAAATATCAACCAACTGGCGATCAGCCAAAAGCGATTGCTCAGCTTTGTCATGGTTTGGATAATCATATCAGAGAGCAAACTTTGCTTGGCGTGACGGGTTCGGGCAAGACTTTTACTATGGCTAATGTCATCCAACACGCTCAAAAACCTACACTAGTACTCGCGCACAACAAGACTTTGGCCGCCCAACTTTATTCTGAGTTCCGTGAGTTTTTCCCAAATAACGAAGTGCATTATTTCGTCTCTTACTTTGATTACTATCAACCAGAAGCCTATATTGCGAGTAGTGACACTTATATCGAAAAAGATAGCGCCATCAATGATGAAATTGACCGTTTGCGACATGCGGCGACTGTTTCGCTGCTGACTCGACCAGATACTATTATTGTCGCATCGGTTTCTTGTATTTACGGCATCGGTTCACCAGACCACTATACGGAAATGTCTCTTGCCCTTACTAAAACAGAGAGTGGCTGGATCTTGAAAGATCAATGGAAAGGAATCAATGCCGGAAATGCTGGTGTTGTGAAACAGAGTGATTTTGTGATTTATTTAGTCGCGATGCAATATCATCGTAATGATCTAGCTTTTGAGCGTGGAAATTTCCGCGTAATGGGCGACACCATTGATTTGATGCCGGCATCTGGCGAAGTGGCTTATAGATTTGAATTTGATTTTGATACTCTTGCCGAGGTAAAGATAATTGACCCACTGACGGCAGAAGTTCTAGAAAAGCCAGAACAAGTTTTCATCTTCCCAAATACTCACTATGCCACGCCAAAAGACCAAATTGACCGAGCACTTGAAACTATCAAGGCCGAATATGACGAGAGACTGGCTTTCTTTGAGAAAAATGGCAAATTCCTAGAGGCCCAGAGATTATCTCAGCGCACCAAATACGACTTGGAGATGTTAAAAGAGACAGGTTTTGTAAAAGGTATTGAAAATTATTCTCGTCATCTAGATGGCAGAAAAGCAGGAGAGCCACCGGCAACACTTATTGACTTTTTCCTAAAAGATTTTCTACTATTAGTTGATGAATCTCACATGACCCTGCCACAAGTTCGCGGTATGTATAATGGCGACCGCGCCAGAAAAGAAGTTTTGGTAGAATATGGTTTTCGTTTGCCTAGTGCTTTGGACAACCGTCCGCTCACATTTGAAGAATTTAATTCGCATATTGAAAACGCAATTTACGTCTCTGCTACACCTGGCGAATACGAACTAGAACATTCTCCAGAGTCAGCCGAGCAAGTCATCCGTCCTACAGGCTTGCTAGATCCAGAAATTGATGTCCGCCCAACCGATGGCCAAATTGACGATCTGATGGAAGAAATTGACCAGCGCATTGCCAAAAACCAGCGCGTGCTCGTTACTACTCTGACCAAACGTATGGCCGAGGATCTATCTGATCATCTGAAAGAGCGCGGAGTAAAGACGGCTTACATTCATTCTGATATTGATACCTTGGAGCGTGGTGACATTTTGCGTGATTTGCGTAATGGCATATACGATGTTCTAGTAGGTATTAATCTCTTGCGTGAAGGTTTGGACTTGCCAGAAGTATCGCTCGTTGCAATCCTAGATGCTGATAAAGAAGGATTCTTGCGCTCTGAGTCGGCTTTGATCCAGACAATTGGCCGTGCTGCTCGCCATGTAGAGGGCAAAGTAATAATGTATGCTGACCACGAAACCGAGAGCATGGAAAAAGCCATCAGCGAAACCATGCGCCGCCGTGAAATACAGCAAAAATACAACGAAGAAAATCACATTACGCCAAAGGGTATCCAAAAAGATGTGAGTGTGGGCTTGCGTGCAATTATTCCAGAAAAAGAGCAAAAAGATGCGCTCAATTTGAAGAAAGTTCCACCAGAAGAAATTCCAAAGCTAGTCAAGCAATTAGAAAGCGAAATGAAATTAGCTGCTGCGAACTTAGAATTTGAACGCGCCGCCTCACTTCGTGATTTGATTGATGATATCAAATCTGGCAAAGCCAATCAGAAATAAATCTACTCGCCAAAATCACTCTCAATAAGATTATTCATTAAGTCTCTAAAATCCGTAGCGTTTTTCTTTGTTATGATTTTCTTCCCTGTTTGTGATTCTATCGCACGACGAGCGTCGCCTGCCACTTTGCCGCCACGACGAGCCACATCCTTGTGTTTATCCATGTCATCAGGCTTTTCCGCCTCAGAGATTTCTTTCGTAGATACTTCTGCTAGCATATTGAGAACTATCTCCGATGTGCTCATATTGTCGCGGAGATTTTCCTTCTTTAGGCCTTTGTGATTCTTGTATTGCCTTGTAGTCATTCCAGACCAAGCCTTGGATATTTCATCTGTCAAGATTGCATATTCTTTGCCCTTTTTGACACCCCTAATTCGCCATTCATCAGTCAATTCTTTGCGGACACGAATAGATAAGACCCTCTGGTGAATCCAATCTTCGCTGTAACCCTTCTTGCGATAAGTTTCGACAGCGCGATTGATGGCAAGCTCTGGATCTATGGTTTCATCGATTCTTTCTTTGCCTACTTTTGCTAGCCACATTTTGAACGGCTCTGCTTTTTTGGATGGGATGGACTGGATAATGCGGAAAATGCCTTCTGTATCCGCCACATCCGTAGCATACCTTTTCCCATCAGAAGACATTAGCTTCAGTTGGTGACAAATTGTCACCAACTCACTCCCTTCCTCTGAAAGACGCTGCTTAAGTTTGTTCCAGTATTTTCTACCGTCTACACTATCTGTCAATACTTGCACCACATCCACCACAGAGAAGTACCATTCCTCTTTTTCTTCATCCCATACGGAGCGAATTGGCTGATTCTCAAATAATTGCATTTTATCCTGGTTTGGCATAAGAATTCTCCTTATAAATTATTTAATAATTTGTTGGAGAGCACGGACTTCAGCCGAGAGGTCATCTATGGTTTACTCGCCTCGCGGACCCTACCATGTAAACTACCCTTATGATACTCTGTTATTTTAAATAATACAAGTATGAATTACAAATTTCCATCGACGGCACGGTGGCAGAGATGTTTATTTCTCAAACTGATGATGATCCGACACATGACCACACATATTATGGTAATGGCTGTCCTAATCAATGGATGGTAACAGATGATAGGCCCTGCACTACGAGAATTGTAAAAGATAAAAATAATGAGGACCAAAAAAATGGAACTTATTACAATTTTCAAGCTGCAACATCTGGTAAAGGAGGTGCTATTAGCACTGACAACACAAATTCTCCTGATACTTTCTGCCCTCTTGGTTGGCAATTGCCTTACGGTGGCACGGGTGGGGATTATTATAATAAGTCTAGATCATGGGCATTTTTATTGACAAAATATGAAAATGGTTTGGCAAGCTTTCCATATTACCCTTTTTCATATGTGTTCTCTGGTTTTTATTACTGGGCTTCAGGATATGGGAAAGCGTATGATATGACATACGGCGGAACATATTGGTCACTCACAAATAGCAATAGCACAAGTGCATATAGGGCCAATTTATGGAATAATGGCGGCGACATTTCTGGCTCCTCAAGGGGAGGAAAAAACTATGGAAGCACTATTCGTTGCGTTTATCATTTTAGTATCCCTCTCATCGACGGCACGGTGGCAGGAACAAATGTTGAATTTGGTGATTCAGATTGGATACACGACTATTCTTATTACGGAAATGGATGTCCAAACGAATGGGATACATCTTTACCACACAATGGTCAGTCGAACGTCTCCTGTTCGTCGCGCGAGATCCAGGCAGATGATGGAAACCAAAAAATTGGTACATATTACAATTTTAGCGCAGCTACAGTCCACACAAATAGGACGTTGTACGAAAATCAAAATGCTCCTGATACTTTCTGTCCTCTTGGTTGGCAACTGCCTTACAGTGGCACGGGTGGGGATTATTATGATAAGTCTAGATCATGGTCATATCTACTTGAATACTATAGTATAGAAAATAGTCAAATTGGGTCACAAAAATTACAATCATATCCATTTTCATACATTAGATCAGGAATGTACAGCTTAGCTACTGGACTTCTCTATGGGCAAGGAACATCTGGCTCAAGTGATGCTACTTATCATCCATCAATCACAAATAAAGCTAAACTCCAGCATTACAGATTTAATATTACAAGAATACATGTCACACCGAATGATTTAGTTGGCAAAGGAGGCGTAGAACCATTTCGTTGCGTTAGGTTTTTAGCATCCCTCATCGACGGCACGGTGGCAGGAAATCCTGCAAATATGACGGTTGCACCGTATAAAGATGGAACTGTAGCTAACGATCACACATATTACGGACGTGGCTGTAATAATAGTTGGGGTACCAGTGGCGAAGGTGGTTCTCAAACTCCTTGTCCAGATAGTAATGCTGGCGGACGATATGTTAAGACCGCAGATAATGAAACACAAAAGAATGGCACATACTATAATTTCCAAGCCGGAACTTCTGGTGCCGGAGCTGCTATAACTACCGACAATACTAATTCATCTGATACTTTCTGTCCCCTTGGCTGGCAGTTGCCTTACAGTGGCACGGGTGGGGATTATTATAATAAGTCTAGATCATGGAATAAATTATTTACGGAATATAACATCGCCTTTGGAGACGGAACAGCTGCAGATGCAACCAAGATTAAGTCTTACCCATTTTCCTACGTCTACTCTGGCTACTACGGCTGGAATACAGGTCGCTTGTACTACCAGAGTAACGGTGGCGTCTACTGGTCCTCTACCGTAGTTAGTAGTACCAATGCTTACTACCTGCGTACGTGGTCTTCGGGTGTTAGATCTGCCAGCACGGGTAGTAAGGCGGGCGGATTCACACTTCGTTGCGTTAAGTTTTTAGCATCCTCCCATCGACGGCACGGTGGAAGGAACTGATATACAAACTGGCAATAAAGACACAAATTCAAAACACGATCACACTTATTACGGAAATGGCTGCCCGAATACATGGGGTAATGATGGCGATCTTGGTTCAAATACAGCTTGTTCAACACGAATAGTGCAAACCGATGATACTGAAAACCAGAAAAATGGGACATATTATCACAACCAAGCCGCAACACTCGGAGAAGGCGATGCAATGGGAACTGACAATGCGATTACTCCAGATACTTTCTGTCCTCTTGGTTGGCAGTTGCCTTACGGTGGCACGGGTGGGGATTATTATAATAAGTCTAAGTCATTTAATTATTTAATTACACTTTACGGCTATTCTTCTGGTGAAATAGGTAGCAAAAAAATGAGATCATACCCAATAAGCTATGTTCTCTCTGGAAGGTATTACTGGGTTCAAGCTATGTTATATATGCAAACAATCAGAACTCATTTTTGGACTTCAACCAATAAAAGTGGCGGAAATTATTATTATTTTAATCTTGGTCCAGACTATTTTGTAGATAACGATTTTACCGGTAAGAAAATGGGGCTAGCACTTCGTTGCATTCCCGAATTAGCAACCTAGAAAAGCTTTCCATGGCATCCGCGTTCACTCATTAGTATTATGGCTTTTCATTTTTTAAAAGCGCATTTCCCCTCTGTCAAAATTATGAGTAATTACCTTAAAAATGAAACGAAGTATTTCATTTTTATGGAACTGAGAGCTAATTTTGACGAGGCGGAAAGCAAGTACAAAATGGAAAACAGAATACTAATGAGTGAGTAACAGGATGCCAGAGACAAACCTATTTCTTATAGTGATCGTAAAGATTCTCTTGAATCCTCTGATGCCCAATCTTATTTGCAGCTTTTACTACATCTTCAATATCATCTGTAATTTTATAAATGTTTAGATCTGGTGCTTTAATCATTTTGTTTGCAAGCAATCGGCTACGGAAGAATTTATCTAGTGGCTTCCAATAAGATTTACCAAATAGAAAGACTGGCATACGAGGCATTTTTCCCTCTTGCATTAGGCAGAGAATCTCTGATAATTCGTCCAGTGTACCAAACCCACCTGGGAAATAGACATAGACTTTGGACGCCATAGAGAGCATCACTTTGCGGGCAAAGAAATAGTGAAATTCCATTTCGTCAGAAAGATATGGATTAGCAAATTGCTCGTGCTCTAGGGTGATATTTAGACCAATTGATCTACCGCCAAATTCATATGCACCTCTGTTCACCGCTTCCATAATACCTGGACCACCGCCTGTGATGACTGGATGACCGTTTTGTGCGAGTAGTCCCCCTAGTTCCCTAGCTTTGTCATAATATTTGTCGCCTTCTCTGACTCTGGCCGATCCAAAAGCCGTCACGCCTTGTGGCAAAGTTCGAAGCAAAACCAAGCCTCGCCCCAGATCATAAGCATAGGCCAAAGCTCGTTCCTGATCGTCTGGATGCACCTCTTTGAATAATTTGTGGAGGCGTTTGGTTAATTCTTTATCATCTAACCCATCTGGAGATAAAATTTCTTCTTCATTCATATTATCCTTTCACTTCTTGAATTGGCATCTGATGTAATTCTTCACCGCCGTATAGCAATCCGTCTTTGGCGCCGAGTCTTGCGACTACAGAGGTAGAATTAGCTGAGGCAAAAATCAACGACTGACGGAAAGATTTGCCGGCAGCTAGATGTGCTAAAAATCCTGAGCCAAAAGCATCGCCTGCACCAGTCGTATCTTTGACTGGACAATCCTCATAGATGCTAAATCGGTAGGTTTTTTCACCA
>JAFWEB010000039.1 GCA_017515925.1 Candidatus Saccharimonadota bacterium
GCGTCGCAGTTTGCAACCAAGCGCTTGGTGAAGGCCTTTTGGGCGGCTTGGGTGTTTTCGTTGTCACCTTTCCAAGTTTCTAGTGCAGGGGTTTGCAGAGCACGAGAGAATGAGAAGGTAACTGGCCATGGGTATGGACCATTGTTGGTGACGGCTTGGAGATTAGCTGTGGCCTGTTCAATATTCTGGCCACCAGATAGGAATACGATACCAGCCAATGTTTCTGGAACATGGTTACGAAGAACTTCAGCAGTATATTTGCCGACCTCTTCTGGAGTGGACTGGATAGGGTATTTTTTGCCGGCTAGGACCATATTGACTTTGAGGATGGTGGAATTTAGTTTGACACCAGCCTTGGATAGTTCTTCGAACAAGCGATCTAGTACCTTGCCGGTAACATCTGCACACTGGTCGATAGTATAGTTACCGTCGTAGACTACTTCTGGCTCGACAATTGGTACCATGTCATTATCTTGGCAGATAGATGCATATTCAGCTAAGAGTTCGCAATTTTTCTTGAGTGCGAGTTCGCTTGGCTTGCCAAGATCGATTTCAAAGGCTGCACGCCATTTGCAGAAGCGTAGACCCATCTCGTAGTATTTAGGCAATTTTTCTTTTAGATGATCGATGCCTTTGGTGTATTTTTCATCACTATCGAGGATGTTTTCTAGACCTTCGTCAACTTTGACACCTGGGATAATTCCATGTGCAGTGAGATAAGTACAGAAATCACGACCATCGTCTGCTTTTTGCTGGGTAGTTTCGTCAAAGAGGATTACTGCATTGACGTACTTCTCCAAATCTGGAGTGGTGAGCAAAATATTGCGATAGTCGCGGCGATGTCTTTCGTCGTCTGGGATCATCAAGCCCTGGAATTTCTGATGGATATTACCACCAGATTCGTCAGCAGCGAGGATACCTTTTCCTCCGGCAACCATACTCTCGGCGATTAGGCGAGCGTCGGTTTTTTCTGTTTCGGCAATCATTTTGATTTTTTCAAATGGCATAGTGCCAGAAAGTGAAGATCCTTCTACGTTGACTTTGGCATACTTCAAAGCATCTTTTACGGAGACGCCGCGCACGAGTGCACCAAAGACAGTAGCTGCGATAATTGAGTGTGAAGTAAGGTGAGTCATTAGATCGATGCGATCAACCTGCCAGCTCTGAGTGACTTTATCTAGTTTGATCTCTTGATCGGTGATGTAACAGATAGATGCATTAGTTTTGACATCACCCAAATCTTCTTCGGTAAAGATGATATTTGCCATCTCTAGCAACTTGCGATCGGCATTGGTAGGATTTTTAGTGGCATAAACTGCAATCCTAGTCTGAGTGGAAAGAGTGAGATAACTCTTTAGCTCTTTGATAAATTCATCAGTAACGGTAGCGGTGCGATCAAAATACATCCAATCAATAGCGCCTTCTGGATTGACCCATTCAGTGCTGACGCGTTCGTTGGAAACAAGATAAGAAATCTTATTCCCATGGCAAAGCATGTAGCGATAACCATCGGCACGCTGATCATTTGGAATGATTTCGCCACCAGCAAAGCCGAGCTTAGCACCGGCAATGTGAGCGGTGAAATTGTAGCGGTTCAATACTTCTAGAGCGACCGCTGCCCCACCATAAATGCTTGTTCTGCGGAAGAACTCGTGTGAGCTTCCATCGAAACCGAAATCAAGCCAAGGTGTACCGTGCTCGTCGGTTTCAAAATTATTGAGGCGTTCATCCATGCGCAGATAAACATCCTTCAACACTTTCCCAATTATCAAAATATTACTCATGCTTTAAGTATAGCATAAGATATGCACGGCCGACAAAAAAAGTCGCATTTTTGCGACTTTTTTGTTGATTAGCGAACTTCTACGCGGACGCGTGGAAGTGATTTGCCAGAGAAGTGAGTTTTCTTAGTCTTGACGAAAGTAACTACGCCATCTTTGGCAGCATGGATTGTGTAGTTGCGAGACATATAAGTGCCAGGACCAGCAATCTTAGTGCTACCAGTCTGACGAACGATAACTTCACCGTTCTTGACCTTCTGACCACCGAAACGCTTGACGCCGAGGCGCTGACCAGCGTTGTTGTGGATGTTCTTGGCGGTACCGCCGGCTTTCACATGTGACATATTATTTCTTCCTTAAAACTATTATTTCGCGAGCCACAACTTGCCCATCTCGATAGTAGAGCAAATCCCTTTGGCTCGTATTCTTATACTTCATAACATTATACCCCAGAGACTCTAATTCGTCAAGTATATTTAGCCTTTGATAGGACCCGTCTGGACGAAGCCAAGCTGGAATTGCCATTGCGATTGGAGTTCCAGAGGCGATCTGTTCGTAAACATTCTTGAAAAAACCGACAATTATCGCTTTACAATCATGCATTGCATCCTTCATTTTGATATCGGCAGGAGCTAGACTCATCGGAGGTCCTAAGTATCCTTCACAGGCAATCGCATCAATTGGCTGCTTCCAACTATGATTAGTGGCATCACCTTGCTCTAGGAGAAAATCAGGCTTCTCATCATGAGTAATCCAGTCCAAATTGCGCTCTGAATACTCCACCATTCGATCGCTCAGATCAGTCCCGTAAGGTCTGAAATTCATAAGGAAAGCTTCTTGCAGAACCACTCCAGTACCACAGAATGGATCAAGAATTGTGGCGTTTTTTGGTAATGGTCCACAGAGATTGATCAAAATCTGAGCCAGTTTTGGGGGAAGCATGCCAACTTTTGCATCTCTGGCTGGGCGAGCCTGATCGCGTGAGGTATAGGCATCAATATCTTGAACACCGATTCCGACGAACCATCGGTTGGCAAAATGAAGAATCTCATAGTGGCCGGGCTTTTTACAGAGGTGATTGTGATAAACGGTAGCTGTTGACAAATCGGCGCTTTTGTTTGCTAAAATCCGAACACTTGGTTTTTTGCCAGGAATTATCTCTGTTTTTCTGAGTTTTGCTTTGAGATCCAGGGCCCATCTCTGGCTAGTTCTAGGGCTTGATTTTTTGGAATAATCTGACACACCTATAACAATTTTGCCATCATAACCGGATGATTTTATATCATCTATGATATATTCCAGAGGGTTTTTGATTTCGCGTGCAAGCTTCATTGTGCCGCCTAAGCGATCAATATCAGGCTCTCCGGCTTCATTAACAGGGGAAGATTTTGTAAACTTGAATGTGGCTAGTTTTGGCGACAAAATCGAGACATTATCAAAAAGACTTTCTAATTCAGCTAGTGATATATTTTTTTGTCGGCCCAGAACTGCTAAATAATCCATAAGTATATTATACCATATTTAGAAAATATGTTATAATATTAAAATGGCAAATAAGAGTCAATATAAGAGTAAAAGACTGACCGGGAGGACACTCCATTATTTTTGGTCTGCCACAAAAAAGTACAAATTGCTCCTAGCTGGCTCATTTATTACTACTCCGTTAGTTTTTGTCTTACGTGTGATTTCTCCTTTGCTTTTTGCACAGATGATTGAAATCGTCTCGCTAAACCTTCCACAAGATCAGATGATGGAGCAACTTTTGCCACTTGCCATTTGGTCATTAGTCCTAGAATTTGCCCGTAATTATATTATCGGTCCACTCAGACTATATTCTATCTGGGAAATGGAAATCAAGGCGATGAATGATATCGGCAATCAGTGTTTTGATACTGTCGCTGCTCAGAGTATGCAATTTCACAACAACCGTTTTTCCGGATCGTTAGTTAGCCAGACTAATAGATTCCTCGGTAGCTATGAGAGATTTATGGATGAGTTACTCTGGAATATTCTTCCAACTATTATTGATGTTTCACTGATTCTAGTGATTATGTTTACTCGTGCACCGCTCTTTGCAATGGGTCTACTAGTCTTCATGATTTGTTTCTTGATCATCGCCTACACTTGGTCTAAAAAGATCACTCCGTTAAATAAGCGCGAGGCAGAATTAGATAACAAGCGTACCGGCCAACTGGCGGATTCTATTTCTAATATTATCTCTGTTAAATCCTATGCCAAAGAGGAATACGAGCATCATCGCTACGCACGTTTTCACAAAGCGGTAAAAGATGCTAGCCACAATGTTTTGATTGCTGATACCAAGCGCAATTACATGATTGACTCGATGGTTTTCTTAATCAACATCGTGATTGTGCTATTCATGCTTTATGGTCGCAATTCGTTTGGGTTATCCATTTCTACACTAGTTTTGATTATTAATTATTCTAGTAGCATCATGCGCGATATGTGGGACATTCATTCCGTGTTCAAGACGATGAATCGTATTTTTGGCGATGCTTACGAAATGACCGAAATCCTTGATATGAAGGACGATGTGGTAGATGAGCCAGGTTGCAAAGCACTCAAAGTCACCAAATCTGCCATTGATTTTAAGGGTATTACATTCAAACATCACGATGCCAGAACGGCGCTATTCAAAGATTTTTCTCTAGAAGTCAAGCCGGGCGAGCGTGTTGGCTTGGTCGGTGTATCTGGATCGGGTAAAACTACTCTGACTAAATTATTGCTCAGATTTGCCGATGTCAATGAGGGTGAAATTGACATTGATGGCCAGAACATCCGCTATGTCACTCAGAAAACTTTGCGCGAGGCAATTGCCTATGTACCACAAGAAACTTCACTTTTCCATCGCACAATTGCCGAAAATATCGCCTATGGTCGCCCAGATGCTAGCCAAAAAGAAATTGAACGTGCCGCCAAACTTGCTAATGCTGATGAGTTTATCAAAGAATTACCAAACGGCTATGATACTTTGGTCGGTGAACGCGGTGTGAAGCTTTCCGGTGGCCAGCGTCAGCGCGTAGCGATTGCTAGGGCAATATTAAAAGATGCGCCAATTCTGGTTTTGGATGAGGCTACTTCGGCTCTGGATTCCGAGTCCGAGGCATTAATCCAGGGAGCCCTGAGTGAATTGATGAAAGGCCGCACCTGTATTGTAATTGCGCACCGCTTGTCCACAGTGGCACATCTAGATCGAATCGTAGTGCTAGAAAAAGGCAAAATTGTCGAACAAGGCACTCATCGCCAACTACTAAATGCCGGTGGTTCATATAGTAAACTCTGGAGTAGACAGTCTGGTGCTTTTCTAGATGAGGACTAAACTCATCATATCTGTTGTGCTATAATATAATTTATGGAAACAGAAGGTCAGGGAAATAGAATTCCTCTTGCTGAGAGGATGCGCCCACGCAATTTGAACGAAGTTGTGGGTCAGTCTGATATTATTGGCGAGGGTAAAATTTTGACCGAGATTGTCAAAAAAGGTGAGCCGGTCAACTTGATTTTTTGGGGCCCTCCCGGTACTGGCAAGACTACTCTGGCTCGTATTTTGGCGAACGAATTCAAGGCTGATTTTATCGAGCTTTCTGCCGTTACCGCGCACAAAAGCGATGTCGAAAAAGTCGTAAATCGTGCTCGTCAAAACTGGAATTTGAATACTAGAACTGTGCTTTTTGTGGATGAAATTCATCGTTTCAATAAAGCCCAGCAAGATGCTTTTTTGCCACATGTAGAATCAGGACTAATCATTTTGATTGGTGCTACTACTGAGAATCCATCTTTTGAAGTCATCTCGCCGCTACTTTCTCGTTCACGCGTAGTAGTCGTAAATCCTCTGAAAAAAGAAGACATCATTACAGTCATCAAGCGTGCTATTAAGGAAGAGGGCGCTACGAAGCGTGTCACTAAAAAAGCAATTGATTATTTGGCAGAATTATCCGGCGGTGATGCTAGGAGCGCACTCGGCGATTTGGAACTAGCACTTTCTCTCGCGCAAACAGTTGACGAAAATGTAGTAAAAGAAGCAGCTGGTCGCAAAGTACCAGGCTATGATAAATCTGGCGATAAACATTATGATAATATATCTGCATTTATTAAATCTATGCGTGGTAGCGATGTAGATGCGACATTATATTATCTAGCGCGCATGGTAGAAGCTGGGGAAGATCCAAAGTTTATTGCCCGCAGAATGGTGATTTTTGCAAGCGAAGATATTGGTATTGCTGGAAACGGCGCGTTGAATCTTGCGGTTTCGGCGTTCCAGGCAGTAGAGCGTGTGGGCATGCCAGAGGGTGGAATCATTCTCAGCCATGTAGCAGTGGTGCTGGCTAAATGCAAAAAGAGCCGCAAAACTATCGATGCGTGGTACAAGGCCAAGGAGCTAGCTCATAATTCTATGGGCCTGCCAGTGCCAACTCATCTGCGCAATGCTCCAACCAAACTCATGAAAGATCTAGGTTTTGGCAAAGGTCAAAAATGGGAAGCCGGTTTCCATTTGGATAAAAGTTATCTGCCAGACGAAATTGCAAACCAGAAGATTTACGAAGACTAAGTGGGGAAAATTAGCTCACCTTGGTTTCGTAAACGAATTGTTGTTGTGCCTTATCAAAGATATTCGATTTCCCACTAAGGAAGAGATTATCCATCAAATTTGGATCGTCAATATTTTTCTCTATGTATTGCCAAACTTTATTGGCGCCATTGTAATAAACGAGATCTTTGTTGTTTGGAAGTTCTGCAGTACCACGGAAACAGCGCACTACATCATTAAAACACTTGTTCTGACGCTTTTTGATGGCCGCTACATCTTCTGGTGAATTATCCGGGTTTATTTCTTGGAGGTGTAGAAGTTTTTGATTAATCTCGTAGATTTCACGGAAGTTTTTATCCTTAAAATTTGCGAAACCAATGTTTAGATAATGTTCGATTCCCGCGTCCTCGTATTTTCTGTCTATTGCCTGCTCGCAACATTTTGCAATTCCTTCATCAATTTCTTCATTGCCAGGCATGGCATGAGATAGAGCATAAACATCGCTATTCTCATAATTTATCGCGCGGAAAGCATGCGTACCTAGTTCGTGAGCGAGAATTTTTTCTAAATCTTTGCGAGAGAAATTACCCGCAGCTCGTTCTACTGGGAATTTTACGGATCTTTTATCGTGAGAAACGGAACAATTACTAATATCGCTATCCATTACAGCGCGATACTCGGTTGCGTCTTCACCAATTTCTTCAATGATGATTTCATTTGCGATAGCACAGGCTTCTCGTGTAGTGAATTCATCTTTTCCTTCCGGAATATGTTTAAAGAATCCTTCAAATAACGTACTGACCATGTCAGAGAATCGATCAATTGTTTCTTGTTTTGGTTTGAACCTTTCGGTTTTTTCTTCTGGAATTGGCCCAATTTCTCTTAGCAATTGGTCGTATTCTTTTTTGTCCTCTGCGGAGAGCGAATCTACTTTGATTTTGGTGAGGTCATCTTTTAATAGACTATAAAATGTTGCCTCGTCTGGTTTGTCATAAAGTCGTTCATTAGCTTCTTTGTGAAGTGGTGCAATTTCAGCTTTTTCTTCTGGGGTCTTTGCTAAATTATAGGAAATATTTGCAGCCACAAAATCATTTTTATTAAAAGCATCGTCCATTAAAATTGTGGCAAGGTGCTTCTCTTGGCTAGAGATGTTCATTTCGGCCATACCATTTTTCAAGCCTATAAGCGTAGATAGATTATCCAATATTGTTTCGGGTTGAAGGTTGCCGTATTCAATGTTTGGCTTGATCATTTCTGGATTTGTTAGAAATTCTTCTTTTGCAACCTTGTTTGTATTATTCAGTTGTTTATATACTTCTATATTAGTAGAATCAATTGTCTCCAAGATTTCACCAAAACTTGCTGGTTTCTCCAAAGTTTCACTATTTGTATTTAGTTTTTCCGGCATTTTACCTCCTGTTGTTTTTATTATAGCATGGTGATTGCTTATGCTTGTGTTTTATACATAGTATTGATAAACTCTTCTCATACTCCTTTGGTCACAAGACTAATAATTTTGATGACTAAAAGGAAAGGCAATGAATAGACACATAGTGTATTCGAATATTCTTATTAATAGCAATTGCATGAAAATTGAGTGGCATAAGGAAATAGAGGAATTAAAAAGTCACGAAAAGATATTACTGGTTTGGACAATAATAAATATTGGTGGAGAAATAATCGTCCTGGAAGAAGATTCGGATAATCTTTCGCCCGATTTAATTGTAGATAATATTGAAACGGAGCTGAAATATACTTCTGGTAATCTTAATACGCTAGATTCTCATGTGAGGAAAGCGGCAAAACAGACGGAGGGTCGGCGTTTAGTTTTGAATATATCCAGCGAAGCATCATATTCCAACGAGGATGCAATCAATACAATTTCTAGAAGAATGTTTCGTAGTAATTTGAGAGAAGTATATCTACTAAAAGATTACCAATTCGTGAGTCGCATAAACCTCTATGAATAAAAAATAGCCCCGAACCGAGATCCAAGAAGGGGATCAGAGCCCGTGGCTACTATGCTTTTAGTATACATCACTTTGTAATAAAAGGCAATAGTTTTCAGATTAAAGACACTTGTCTTTCTCTTAATATTGTGCTATCGTGAAACTAGTATCAAGGTGGTGTTGTTTGTACTTTAATTTTGCTGAAAGTGAGGTGTTGTTATGAGAAAGCACAAGACTTTGGAGATAATCAAAAATGAATATCCTGGCCTCATCACTCCGTACGAGGAAGTCAAACTGGCGGATACTACGCATATTGTTGGCAAGGAATTCCCAGTATTAAAGCACAAGATTGATGCTTTGCGTGACAAGGATTTGCCTGGCTCAGATTTTGAGAAGCTGGTAGACGAAATCACTACGATTATGATTGTCATGGCTACGGCGCATATCAAATTGGAAGAGTATGAGTCAGAATCGCCCATCTGTAAGTTTGTCGGTGAGAGAATTGCGGGCAAGAAGATGGCGATTTGCCCAATTTGGCGGGCAGGTGACGGCATGAGGCCGGCGGTGAAACGGGTATTTCCTAAGGCAAGGATTGGTTCGATTGGTGTCTATAGAGATGAGGACACTTTGCGTCCACAGAGCTATTTCTTTAAGATGCCAAAAAATATGTCGGATCGAGAGGCCTATATTTTAGATCCGATGTTGGCAACTGGCGGATCAGCCGATTTTGCCATCCAGAAGGTCAAGGAGACGGGTTGCAGTAGTATCTATTTTCTCTGTATTATCGCTGCGCCACAGGGTGTAGATTTGATACAGAGAAAACACCCGGATGTAGAACTCTATGTCGGTAATTTGGATCTTGGCCTGAATGAAAACGGTTATATAGTGCCGGGTTTAGGCGATGCAGGAGATCGCCTGTTTGGCACTAAGTAACACACCACCTTTGAACGGGGCCCGCAAGTTGTTGCGGGCCTTTTTTCTGCCTTGCCCCCAATTCTGCCTGTGGAAAACCTTATGCTAAATTATTGACATAAGTTTTTTACTGCTCTATACTGAAAGTAACAATAAATGAAAGGAAACTTTTAATGGAAACATTAACTAGTGGCGCAACGCTAACTACAAAGGAAGCAGCTGTAGCAGGTGGTCTCTTTGGCGGCTTTTTCGCAGTTATCATTGCTATATATGTCTTCTTGATCATTGCTGGTTGGAAGATCTTTACCAAAGCAGGTGAAAAGGGTTGGAAATCAATCATCCCTATCTACAACGTCTATGTTCTTCTCAAGATCTCTGGTATGAAGAATTGGTTCTGGGCAATGCTCGGCGTCAGCGTAGTTGCAAGCGTCTTGTTAGTTGTCTTCAAGTTCGACACAAACGCTTTCTATGACATGAAAGCTGCAGAAGCAATCGACTGGGGCAAGAATATCCCATCTCTCTGTGTCATTATCGCAGAATCAGTCTTTGAACTCGTTCTTGCTATTGTTTACTGCCGCAACACCGCTAAGGTCTTCGGCAAGGGTGCAGGATTTGCAGTATGTCTATTCTTCTTCACCCCAATTGTATGGCTAGTTCTTGGCTTTGGTAAAGCAAAGTACGACAAGAAAGCTTTGAAGAAATAATTACGATCTTTCGTAGCTAGAAC
>JAFWEB010000040.1 GCA_017515925.1 Candidatus Saccharimonadota bacterium
CCTTTATTCATTCATATATTTGACTAAAGTCGTGCGCAGATCTCGGACTGGAATCACAAATTTATCCTTGATGGTGCAAGGGCCAATTGCGTGTTTGAAACCAATTTTCTTGGCCTCGGCGATTCTCTGATCTGGACGGAAAGCCGAACGAATTTCTCCACCTAGGCCCACCTCGCCAAATACGACATAATTCTCTGGTAATTTACGCTTGGCTACAGCCGATGCAATTGCTAGACATACTGCGAGGTCTGCCGCCGAATCCTGGACTTTCAATCCACCGACTACATTGATGAAAATATCTTTATCATTTAGCTTCAACCTGGTACGACGTTCCAGAACTGCGATTAGAAGATTCAGACGATTGATATCAAATCCCGATGCAGCACGTTTTGGATAGCCAAAAGAGCTTGGTGTAGCTAGCGCCTGAATTTCTACCAGAATTGGGCGCGTCCCTTCTAGTGTAGATAGGATGATTGAGCCATCGTTGTTTTGACGCTCGGCCAGTAGTGCAGCTGATGGATTTTGCACTTCAGAAAGTCCACTTTGGTTCATCTCAAAAATTGCAACTTCCGTAGTAGAGCCAAAGCGATTTTTGATAGCACGCACGGTCTTAAACCCACCATAGCGGTCTCCTTCAAAGTTCATTACTACATCTACCAAGTGCTCCAAAACTTTTGGACCAGCTAACGAACCGTCCTTGGTCACATGGCCAACAATTACCACTGCCGTATCAGAACTCTTGGCGGCGCGAATGATTAAATTGCCACAATTCGTCACTTGAGAAACAGTGCCTGGTGCCGATGATAATTCGGAAAGTGAAAGCGTCTGGATAGAGTCAACTATTACCAATTTAAACTCGCCATCTTCGATAGTCTTGGCGATGTCATTACCGGAAGTACTGCTAGCAAAATGTAGCCCATCGGATTTTGCTCCGAGGCGCTCCGCACGAAGCTTCACTTGCCCGGCTGATTCCTCACCAGAAATATATAAGGCCTGTGCGTCCTCGGCAATATTGGCACAGATCTGCATCAGTAGGGTAGATTTACCAATACCTGGCTGACCAGTTAGTAGCGAAACCGAACCCGGCAAAAATCCACCGCCCAGCACTGCATCCAGATCTTTGAACCCAGTCAGCAACCTAGTCTTTGCATCGGATGGGACAATGTCGTTAATCGAAACGGTTTCTAATCTCTTGCCGGAAATCATACCTTTGGCAATGGCATTTTTGCCATCAACCGCTTCGCCTTGGTCGTATTCTACTAGAGTATTCCATTCGTCACAGCTATCGCATTTGCCTGACCATTTAGAAAAAGTCGCACCACAGCTGCTACAGATAAAATTCTCTTTCGATTTTGACATTACCTCGCTTTACCTCCAGCCCACTCTATTATTTAGTAATTATCTCGTCAATTATACCATATTCCTTGGCTTCTTCAGCTGACATCCAATTATCACGATCCATGTCTTTTTCTACTTTTTTCTCGTCTTGGCCGGTGTTCTTGGCAAGCATTTCAATCAGACGCTTCTTTAGATATAAACCTTCACGAAGTTCAATCTCTTGGTCGGTCACTTTGCTTTGTGGTGAGCCATAAGACGGCTGGTGAATCATAATCCTAGAATTTGGTAGTACATAGCGTTTGCCTTTGGCGCCGCTAGAGAGTAGCATTGCCCCCATACTTGCCTGCAAACCAATACCAATTGTCTGCACATCTGGTTGAATGTAATTCATAGTATCAATAATTGCTAGACCATCATATACGCTACCACCAGGGGAGTTGATGTAGAGTTTGATATCACGCTTCGGATCTTCGTGTGCTAAGAATAGCAGCTGAGCAATCACTAGATTTGCAGTATGTGGATTTACATCTTCGCCGAGGAATACAATCCTATCGGTAAGCAAGCGTGAATAAATATCATAGGCACGCTCGCCTTTTGCTGTTTCTTCCACCACAGTTGGGACTAAATAGTCATCTTTTTTAGTCATTGTTTCTCCTTTCATTAATCTATCTCCTTTTCTTCAATATTTGAATTCATTGCTTTTTCTAGTTCCTTTCCACGCAAAATGTGTGAATTATATTCCACGACCAGACTATTATAATGATTTACGATTTCGTTAGTCTGGTTATACAAATTTTCTAGTCCTGCCTGAGCATTTAGTAATTCATTTCTACGAGCCAGAAATGCTGCGTTACTAGCAAAACATCCTTCGGTAGCAGTGCAACGATTAAACTCGTCAATTTCTTTGGCCAAAGATTCGGCTTGTTTATAATACTCGGAAGTTTTTTGGTCGATTTCTTTGTCGACTTTTTCTAACTCTTCTTCTAGTGCGCGGATTTCCTCGTCTAGTTCGCGAAATGGAGTAATATAACTATCATAAAAACTCACTACTAGATCTTGATTTTTGAAATACCTAGCATAATGTTTTTCTAGTTCGTCTGGCAAATCTTTGATTTCTGTGCCAATGCGTGAATGAAGCTCGTCCATGCGATCAGCCGATGAATATGTATCTAGATCGCTAGCTAGCAAATCATGATGCTTGCTATCGTTGTAAACATTCATCAACTCGCTGCCAATGCGTGAACGATCGCTATCATTCATCCTCTCCCACACCGCGTGCAATAATTCGTGTGCAGCGGTGGATTCTTTGATACCGTTCAAATCATTGTTATTTATATTGTAGATATAAATATGTCCGTCGGAATAGCAGCCTAGGATAGATATTTCTGTCTCGTGCGAATCACAATTCCTGTTAAAATCGTCTCTATTATCTAAGCTTGGCCTGGATGCGGCAAAGATTAATTTGGCTCTGTCGGTCAAAGAAATCTTGTCTTCTATCGCGGTGACTTCGGCTGGAGCATGATAAGAAATAGCCAGGAACCAGTCATAGATGATCACACGATTTAGATAGACTACTACACCTAGCACCACCAAGAGAGCCGCTGCCACCGTAATGGTAATATCTCGCCTCATCGAATTTTTGCTCTGGAATACCTGATCTGCACGTGGCTTGGCAGGTTTTTTTGCTTTGGTGTTTTTTGTGGAGTTTGCTGGCATTTAAATTCTTCCTTTATTCTTTTGTGATGCTGAGAGTTAGTTTATCTTTTTTGAGGTCTATATTAATAATATCACCAGATTGAAGTTTGCCCGCAATAATTTCGTCGGAAATCAGCGATTCTACATAATCCTCTATCGCACGGCGCAGTGGGCGCGCACCATTTTTTGGATCATAGCCAATATTAATCAACCATTCTTTTGCCTTTGGCGTGACCTTGATGCCTAGATGCTTGATAGAAATGCGTTTCCTGAGATCTTCAATTAGATTGTCAAAAATCTGCTCGACTTGTTTTTTGGTTAGAGCGTGGAACACTAGCACATTATCCAGACGATTAATCAGCTCTGGGCGCATTGCTTTTTTGAGCGCGCGATTTGCTGCTTCTTTCTGAAGTTCATATTCGGCTTCACGAGATTTTTTGGTCTCTTTTTCTGCACCAGCAAAGCCAAAATCATCATCTCTATACATTGCCTCCGCACCAAGGTTAGAAGTCAGAATCACCACAGTATTATTAAACTTCACTTTGTTGCCCTGGCCGTCTGTCAAAATGCCATCTTCTAGAATTTGAAGTAGCATATTGAATACATCTGGGTGAGCTTTTTCTATCTCGTCAAACAGCACCACAGAATATGGACGGCGACGCACGGCTTCAGTCAATTTACCACCATCATCATAGCCAATGTAGCCAGCTGGCGCACCAACCAAGCGTGAGACATTGTGCTTTTCGCCAAACTCACTCATGTCGATTTTGATCAAAGCATTCTCGCCACCAAATACTTCGCGCGCAATCACGCGTGCTAGCTCGGTTTTACCGACGCCGGTTGGGCCCATAAATAGGAATGAACCAATCGGACGATTTGGATTAGCGATGCCAGACCTACCACGGCGAATAGCTTTTGCTACAGCGTGGACCGCCTCGTCTTGGCCGATGATTGCTTTGTCAATGTGATCTTCGAGTTTGAGCAGCATTTCCATCTCAGAGCCATGAACTTTGGATACTGGAATACCAGTCTTGAGCGAAATTGCTTTGGCCAAATTTTCTTCGGTGAGTTTTGGTGTTTTCTCTTTACCGACTCCTGCTTTTTCTAGCTTCTTGATTTCTTCGCCAATCTTGGCAGAGCGGGTTTTGTACATAGCAGCTTTTTCAAAATCTTCGGCTTCGGCAGCGGCGTTGACCTTTTCTTCCAAATCTTTTTGCTCGATCTTGAGCTTCTTGTATTTGCTACCGCCTTTTTTGTCTTCGGCGACTTTAGCAATTGCAGATGCTTCGTCTATTACATCAATCACTTTGTCTGGCATAAATCTATCATTGATATAGCGGTTGGACATATTGATAGCAGTTTCTAGAATCTTATCTGGGATCTCTACGCCATGATGTTTTTCATAATGAGATTTGATTCCCTTCAAAATCCTAAGTGTCACGGCATCACTTGGTTCTTCTACTACCACAGTCTGGAAGCGGCGAGCCAAGGCTTTATCCTTTTCAATATTCTTGCGATACTCATCTAGAGTGGTTGCACCAATTAGTTTAATCTGACCACGAGCTAAGGCAGGTTTCAAGATATTTGCGGCATCCATATTGCCATCACTACCAGCACCGGCGCCAGCCAAAAGATGAAGCTCATCGATAAACAGGATGATGGATGGATTATCCATTGCTTCGTTGATTACGCCTTTGATGCGCTCTTCAAATTCACCACGGAATTTTGTGCCAGCCACCATTGACGACAAATCAATCTGGTAAATTTTCTTGCCGATAAGGTTGCCTGGAACATCATTCTTCGCAACACGTGCAGCCAAGCCTTCGACGATGGCGGTTTTACCTACGCCAGCCTCACCAATCAAAACTGGGTTAGATTTGGTACGGCGACATAATACGGTGATAGTACGCTCAATTTCTTTATCGCGGCCAATCACAGTATCTAGCTTGCCTTCTTTTGCAAGTCTGGTCAGATCTTCGCCATAGCGAGAAAGCCATTTCAGCTTTGGCTGATTTTTGAACTTTTCCTTTTCTTTGGATTTCTTGGCCGATTCGGCTTGTTTGGCAGCCAAATCTTCGATAGTCTGGGCGATTTCTTGGATGTCAACTTTTAATCCGGTCAAGATTAATGCGGCGCGAGAATTTGGCTGAGCAACTAGCGCATGCAAAATATGCTCTGTGCCGACTACCTCTACGCCATAATCATGGGCAAAGTTTGCTGCCATACGAAGTGTCAAAACAGCAGCTTCTGACAAGGACATCATTGCCATCTGCGAACCAGGAACTTCCACTGCGGTAGCATTAAGCGATTTTTCTACATCTGATAATTCTATACCTTCGTCGGCAAGGATGTGCGCACCCGTACAGGCATCCATATCAAGAATTCCGAGTAACAGATGCTCTGTACTCATATAACCATTATTGTACCTCTTAGAAAACAAATCCGCTTTTTGAATAGCAAAGCGAGCGTTTTCTGATAAGCGACTCATTATTTCGTTAAATTCGTCTTGCATACTCTTATAGTATCAAATTAGCACTCTCGTGTCAAGAGTGCTAATATTTGGTGGTGTATCTATTATTTAGACTTTTGATTTTCTCCAACCAGCCGCCTGTGCCTCCGCTTCAGAGCAGAACCATCGTTCGCCTTGAGATGTGTCGATTTGAGTTTGATTATAATATTGTTGGCCAGGCATATGATAGATTTTTTCGCCTTTGTTATTTATATTTCCCTTAATCACACAGTAATCAGTAGTCGTTTCCATCTCTTCTTTAGTCTCTTCAACGCAAACTCCCTCAGCCCAAAGACCGCGACTATTTTTCTCCGCTTCTTCTTGTGCTTGCTTATACTCTGATTGCTTTATATATGGATAGTTGTATGTATACTCATAACCATACCCATTATTAATAACCATATAGCCAACATCTTCACCGTCCAGATATATATACCTTAATAATCTATCATACTTATCTCTATCTGTCTGTGAATAATCTGCCTCAATTTTAACCTTTTTCCCTTCCAGCAAATTCTTGAGGTATTGTGACGCCTCTTGCCCAAAACATTCAACTGTTTTTCTAGGATCTACTGTCTCCGGAGTATTAACCCCTATAAGGCGAACCGACGTTTCCTTTCCTTCATAATCAATTTTAATAGTATCACCGTCTATTACAGATTTTACTTCATATAACAATTCTGGAGTAATAGACGAAACAGTTTGCTCTTCTTGAACAGGCTTTAATCTCGATATCACGAACATCAATCCGCCAGCCATGGCAAGCCCGAGGATAGCTGCTTCCACCCAAATTAATAGGCGTTTTTTGTTCATGTCTATTTCTTATTCGAGCGCCCTTCTTTCGCCATAGCGTTGTTATACATATCTTCCATCAAGTCTGGTTCAACAGTGATAGCCATTTTTGCTTCTATCAAAGCTCTAGCAGACTCATTGTATTGTTCTACGTTTTTCTTCACGGATCTTTTTGATTCAACTAAGCGTTCAGCATATTTTGGGTAAGCTTTAAGCTTAGAAATATCCTCAACAATGTCACCCCGTTGCTCTGAAAGCTCATCTAGAAGATTTTTATACCTTTTACGTGCCAAGAAATATTCCCTTAAATCATTATCCGTAAGAATACGCACGCTATCCCTAGTCATAAAACCAGTGCCAATGTAGAGAACCATCTGAACTGCAGCCACAATGGCATTGGAGATAAATTCTTTACTACCTAGAAGGTCTGCGAGAGTTTTCTCGTTAGCTATCACAGCTTCTAAGCCTCCGCTCACGAGGCCAGCAAGAAGCTTCGCTGCTACAAGAGCAATACCGGCAGAAATCCAAAATCCGTAAGAAATGCGTTCACCAATTTTTGTATAGTATCTTCTATTTCCTAGCTGAAAACCAACAAAAGCCATGGAGAAGAAACACCCGGCACCAACAATATAAGCAATAATGGCATTCTGTGCCTCTCCTAAATCGGGGCTCAGCACATTTAGTGCGCCCGACAAGAACATAGCATCAACTACTTCACTCAGAAGACCAACTGTAATGAAAAATAACGCTTCCCACGGAAACCTTATCCCAAAAATAGTTTGAAAAAACTTCTCCTGTGGTGGGATGACCTTCTTTTCTTCCGTTTCATCGAGCAACTTTTCCTTCTTTGTGGGATTATTTGGCTCTTTGCCTTCTTTGTTATTATTTCCCCTTTTCAACTTTTTAAAAATCATTATTTTTCCTCCCTATCAAAACTTGCCCAATTAATCCCTGCAGAAAGTTCATTTATTTGTGATAATAGCGATTCCGTATCGTCATAAGTCCCTACAGCATCAATATCTATGTTTGAAGTTGGATCAAGCTTATTGATTTTTCTACGAAGGCGTTGATCCACTTCGCGAATTTCGTCCAAGAGCTCATTGTAACTAGTGAATTCCGATTTAATATCGCCGAGACCCTCGGCGTATTTTTGATCTATAATATTCTGTTTCCTAGTAAAATAAGTATCGATATCAAAATCGCCTTTATTGAACTTTGCATCTATGTATTTATGATAATAGTACAAGGTTTGCGGTTTAGCTGAAGATGTCTCTCCTGCCTTCTGGATTGCTTCTTCTTGAAGTTTTTCTAACTCCTCTACGACTTCCTTCTGCAATGCATCGAGTTCTTTTTTGGATACAGCTTCCTTTGGAAGAGAATTTAAATCTCGCCAATCCGAATCAGCATCATCGTCCTTTCTTTTGCGAAAGAAATTAAATAATTTCATTTTATCTCCTTTCTATTTTCGTTATTAAGCCAAGATTCCGTCGATGGCATATCAATAATCGTATATTTTAAACCATTAATTTTATTGATCTTTTTAATTGCATACTCAGTATATCTTGAGTATCTTCCATAGAAAATTGTTTTAATCTGATAGACGGTATTTTTATAATTGTCGAAAATCGTCTTTTTCTCCTTTTCTGCTTCTTCTAGTTGATATTCTGCATCAATTTTTGCTTCAGCAGAGAGGCTATGAGCGACTACCTTCTGATCGTAGTCTCTTCTTTGCTTGTATTTTTCTCCGGACGATTTCGCATCGTCTAGATACCCCTTTACTATAGCCTTAGCTCCTTTTGCCGCTTCAAGCTCAACATACATGTTTGATAATACTCGCTTAGCCTCAATTATTACACTATCCTGTCTTTTTATCAGGTCAATATATTCCTCATATGCTTCACTAAGCAGCAAATCTCTTTGCTCGGTGAGCCTATGCATATAATTTGTGTCCGCTCTAAAATTCCACCTGCCGTCAGCGTCGATTTGATCTACTTTTACTCTCCAATTTTTTATCTTGTATTGCTTAGCAAATCGTTTCAATATTTTTGATTGATCAATTTTTCCAGTTATCTTATCCTGCCATGTTTTGTAATAAGCCGTTCTAAATTCAGCCTCCCCCGCAACTGCGACAAAGACAATCATAGGAAAAACTACTAGGAGCAGAAAAACAAACCATGAATTAGTGCTATTGAAAAAATTTGTCGGAGCCAACAATCCACCAATCAATAGCGAGACAACGCACGCAACGCTCGTCGAAAAAAATGTATTAAAGTTGTGTTCGTGCGATTTAAAATTACTATATGTCTGGAACATTTTTTAATCTTTCAAAACCTTTATTTTAACAGTGCGCTGTTCAGATGCGGGTAAATTACTGCTACACGTATAGTCTGGTCCATCCGCAGGTGCACCCTTTCCACCATGGGTATCAATTTTGTTAGATGGAACTCCCATATCAATCAATACACCTTTTATAGTGTTAGCACGACCTAAGGCTATTTGTCCGTCAGTCGGACATCTATTCCCTGATCCAACATAGGTGTACCCGGTAACATCTAACCTTATACCCGCATTTAAATCAAATTTTGACACAAATGGAGTTAATTTGTCTTTCAGTTCTGCTAGAGGCGTCTTCAGTTCGCTACTCTCTGGTTTAAACTCGCCGATATTCTCAGTAATATTAAATATATCTCCTTCTTTTAGTTTATCTATATAAACCTGTTGAACAGTGAATTGTGACTTGACCGACTCATTTTTTATTTCTTTCGAACTATCGAATTGAATTTTTCCGCCTAAATAAGATATGACATCGTCATAGATTTCTCGAATATCGGTTTTGTAATCACTAAGGTCCACCTGTGGGCTCACCACATTCCCGATGTCATACCATTGAACAGATTTACCATCTAAAATATTCTCTCGAATTCGGTTATTACGTTTAAGATAATCTATAGCTATATCCTTATTCTGAAGAATGTTATTTTGTGCAAAATTTAAGGCTCCAGTATCATTATAACCAGAACCAACAACAATTATGAGTGGATTTTCGGCATCTTTAAGAATAGTTCCAGCTTCTAGAATTCCTCCGATATAATCTGCTCCAGGTTCGGTAGGTAAAGATTTGATGGCAGAATTGATCTCTTTTCCCAAATTTTTAAGTTCATTATTTGAAGCAGAGACATTTCGCTTTACTCTATATTTATCATTATAATCTATGCGTTTATTTGTGCCAGAAGCAGAAATTATATAAATGTTAGGGCTGTCATTTCGCTCAGTGTTATAGAAAACTCCCTTCAAGATGTCGAGCAATTCACCTTTAGTAAAATCAAGATTTGGCTCTGGGGAATTCTGTGTATTTCCCACAACAATAGCCAATTCGTCATGATCATTTTTTGTCGTCATGCAATAACCGCCATTGTCAGGATCCTTTTCTCTAGCCTCCCCACAAATCGAATCATCCTCAAAAATAGAGCCAGAGGAGAATAATAGAAACAACGCAAAACCAGCTATAACTACTATAGCGAAAGCGAGTATCGGTAAATTGTTCTTTTTTCCCCTTCTGCGCCTAGACATATAATCTCCAGATTATTTTTATTAAAACTCGGTATTGTCTTCGCCATTAAAAATGTGGCTACGTACCAAGTTGCTTAGACTTTTTGACAAATCTGGTTTCAAGAACCAAAATTGGGCACATAACCACAAAATTCACTTGAAACCAGTAGTCTAACTACGTGATTGATTTGTCAAATTGTGAAAGTCTAAGCATCTTTATTATATCATAAAACGCTTATGTTATTAGCAATTCCAAACGAAAAAATTCACAAAAAAATGGTGCGGGTACGGGGAGTCGGACCCCGATCTCATCCTTGGGAAGGATGCATAGTAGCCGTTATACGATACCCGCAACATAATTATTATATCATGCTTCATCGACGGCACGGTGGAAGGAACAAATATAAAGTATAAAGACACTTCGAGAAATAATGACCATACCTACATAGGGAATGGTTGTCCAAACGACTGGGATTCTACTGACGGTACTAATAAAGGTGGGTCACCAGTATCATGTTCGACCAATTTAGCAGAAACATACGACAGCGAAACTCAAATAATCGGTGTATATTATAATTATCCAGCCTCAGCTTCAGGCAGCAGCATTGGAATAAGCGGAGAAAACATTGTAGTTCCTGATTCTTTCTGTCCTCTTGGTTGGCAATTGCCTTACAGTGGCACGGGTGGGGATTATTATGATAAGTCAAAGTCATTAGCATATCTTAATGGGCGATATGGCTATTCATCCAGCGCACATGGAGCACAAGGAATGAGATCTTACCCATTTTCTTATATATTATCAGGAACATATGTTAATTATATTGGTACTCTATTCTTTCTGGATCGTGCGGGAGATTATTGGTCAAACACTTATATAAGTCCATCAACTGGCGCAGCAGGCTTAAACCTTTATCCTATAAGTTTTAATACTACTAGAGGAGAAGACTTAGCTGTAGGCTATACGGTTCGTTGCGTTAAGTTTTTAGCATCCTTCATCGACGGCACGGTGGCAGGAAATCCTGAGGATTTAAGAATATACAAAGAGACACCTGGAGAATATGCAACACATGACCACACTTATTTTGGAAACGGTTGTGCTACTGGAAATGGATCAATTACACCATGTGCAACG
>JAFWEB010000041.1 GCA_017515925.1 Candidatus Saccharimonadota bacterium
CCATCAACGATAGCTTTTGCTTCGCCAAGACCAAGGCCAGTAGCTTCTTTGACAGCCTTGATAACAGCGATCTTCTGAGCACCAGCGTCTTTCAAGACAACATCATACTCAGATTTTTCTTCAGCAGCAGCGCCTGCATCGGCACCACCAGCGGCAGGACCAGCAACTGCAACAGCGGCAGCAGCAGGCTCAATGCCATATTCGTCTTTAAGAACGTTCTTAAGTTCGTTAACTTCAAGAACAGTAAGTTTGGTTAGCTCTTCAGCGAGCTTCTTGATATCTGTAGCCATATCGTACCCTAAGAAAGGAAACACATTTTCCTTTCTTCCTTTCCTTTTGATTATGGTTGCAAAGTCACGCACATGTCACGACTTTGCAACGATTATTATTAATTGTTAGTTGATGATTATTTAAGCAGCGTGTGCTTCTAGACCAGAGATGATTCCAGGAAGGCCACCGGAGAGGCCAGAGATAGAATCGGTGACTGGTGAGAGAAGTTGTGCCACGACCTGAGCGATGAGTTCGTTCTTGGATGGGAGAGAGGCAAGAGCCTTGACTTCATCGGTAGAAACGTTTGCGCCTAGATCGGAGAAACCGCCGGCGATTTGCAATGCTTCGTGTTCTTTAGCAAAGTTTGCAAGAACCTTGGCAGGTGCAACTTCGTCGCTATCAGAGATAGCATAGAGCAACTGACCAGTAAGGCCGGTTGTATCTGTATCTTTGTAGACGGCAATTTCACCCATGGCCACACGGACCAAGCGGTTTTTGACAACCTTGATTTTGACGCCGTTTTCACGGGCAGCCTTGCGAAGCTCTTGGAGCTCTGCAACGGTGAGACCCTGATACTGAGCGTAAACGGTCATCTTAGAGCTTTCTAAAAGCTCTGTCAAATCAGCAACTAAAGTTTTCTTCTTATCTTTTGTAATTGCCATAAAAAATCCTTTAGTTTAGCTTATATTATTTGGCCGAATTTTTAATCTTCGTTACCAACCAATCTTAAGAGATATTTGCCTTTGCAAATAATAGTCCTCGGCGACATAATTAAGGTGTTCAAAATCTGAATTCCCGTCGCTGTCTTTGGTAACTTCCCCTATTATACTCTATTTTTCTAAAAAATGCAACAGATTAGGACAAAAATCAATCATTTGACAATATAACAGAAATATGTGATATAATATGGTTATGATCAGAATCATCGCCGGTGGCAAAAAGTCCAAAAATTGGGTTTTAGATGGCCAAACAGAGTATGAAAAGCGTCTAAAAAAGCCGTTTGATGCTCATTTTGAGTACTGGGATGATGAAAAAATTGCTGGATTGGCTCATAATTGGCCTTTCAAGCCGTCTGAATATGTGATCTTGCTGGACGAGCGGGGTGAAATAATCTCTTCCCCAGAGCTATCTAACAGGCTAGAAAAAGCCTTTGTATCTGGAAAATCGGTCACAATTATCATTGGTGGCGCTTATGGCGTATCTCAGGATATCAGGGATAAAGCTGATTTTGTCTGGAGTATTTCTAAATTAGTATTCCCTCATGAATTAATGCGTATCATTTTGTCCGAGCAGATTTACCGCGCATACGAGATCGCAAAAGGCAGAAAATACCACCACTAGCTTGACTATCTCTTGAAAATATGATAGAATAGAGCGCAGAGATGGGGGCTCGCATTTTAATTTTTGGAGGTGGCTATATGGCTAAAACTAATAGGAAAAAATTAGGGGATGAATTTTTCCTTAATGAAATCGACATAAGTCTGCGGAAAATCTACTCCGAGGATCGGAATAACATTGAACTGATGGTTAACAACATCAAGGATAGTCGGTCGGATTTCGATTCAGAATTCACTGAGACGGAGAAGATGATGTTCATGGAGCGCTTTTACTCTTATAGTGAGAGTTGCCTCAATAACAAGATCTTCTTTCTATTCAAAGTTAAGAAAGGTATTTCACCTGCGTATGCAGTGAATTCCTTGCCACTTAGGCCGAAAAAGCCTAAGACAGTTCAGGTAACCCATGTTGGGTTCAATAACAACTGGTATAATGTAGATGACTTCTGCGAGATTTTCATGGAGGAGCTTTTGCTCTTCTTCACAAATATGAAATTAGTCACGGGGACAGATCTGAAGAGTCATATATACGCTTCAGTTTCTTATGATTAATTCATACGGATAAACACCTATACTGACAATCCGGATGTCAGTAATGTAATCAATAAACCACCTTCATCTCTCACCAAAAAGCCGCCCCGGGAAAGGGTGGCTTTTTCATGCTCTGCTAAGAGATTAGTTGTATAGGTTCTCTACAGAGATAGAAGGACCTTGGGTAGTAGCAATATAGATAGATTTGACATACTGACCTTTGAGAGATGCTGGCCTCTGTGATTTTAATGAATCAAAGAAAGCGTTTGCATTCTCTAAGAG
>JAFWEB010000042.1 GCA_017515925.1 Candidatus Saccharimonadota bacterium
CTCGGCTACTCATGATGCCGAGCTGCTCCCCATTTGACCCAATCACACGCACCTTCTCATAGCGAATTTCTCCGTTGATACGAGTGTGTGAATTATTGTTTCCTATGGGGGATCCTTTCGTTTAACCTTATCTTTTCTATTATATCAAATTCCGCTCACGATTTCAAGGGGTTTTACAGGGAAAATCTTAGAATTTTTGACGGAAAGCCAGCGCCTCAGAGATATGCGGTGATTTTACCTCTGTAGATCCGTCAAGATCGGCGATAGTTTGGGCCACGCGGACGACTTTTAGATAAGATCTAGCTGATAGATTTAGCGACCGTGCGGCTGAATCCAGCATAGCCTTCGCCTTTGGCTGGATCTGGACAAATTTGGCAATCTGGGAAGGGGAGAGCGAAGCATTGTATATGCCTGGAGTTTTGAAACGCTGATGTTGCGCCGAGATAGCATCTGATATGTTTTGTCTAGCTATGCCGATAGCTGCCGATTCCTTACCCTGAGCTTCGCGCGTGATAATCTCTGATGGATCGATGCGCCCAACTTCGGTAAAGAGGTCAATGCGGTCTAGCAATGGCCCGGAGAGTTTCTTGCGGTAGTTACAGATTTGCGATTCTGAACACGAGCAGGGATGGGCCGGGTCTCCGAGGTAGCCGCAGGGGCAGGGATTGAGAGTAGCAATCAGCATGAAATTGGCCGGGTAGGTTACTTTGCGTCCAGCTCTAGAAATGCTAATCTGATGGTCTTCTAGTGGTTGCCGGAGCGACTCTAGGAGCGCCCTAGGATACTCCAATAGCTCGTCTAGAAACAGCACACCTAGATGCGCTAGCGAGATTTCACCGGGTTGTGCTTTAGCCCCGCCACCAATTAACGACACGGCTGTGCAGGTATGGTGGGGACTACGAAATGGCCGCTCCAAGATAATATCTGTGTTCAGCCCGGTCAGAGAATATATCTTAGTTACAGAAATTTGCTCAGCTTTTGTCAGGGGTGGAAGAAGGTCAACGCTACTACGAGCCAGGGCAGTTTTGCCAGTGCCAGGAGGGCCGGACAGGATGATATTGTGTCGCCCAGCCACGGCAATTTGTAAAGCACGCTTGGCTAGATCTTGGCCTTGTACAAAATTTGGCTCTTTTGCCTCTACTCCCGTTCCAGTATTTTTTACAACGAAATTAACAGAGGGGATTTTTTGCTGGTGTTTGAGAAAAAGAAACAATTCCATGAGCGTCGAGACGGGAATTAACTCGATTCCAGACGCTAGCGTAGCTTGGGGATAGTTCTTGGTGGGGAGAACAAGACGTTTGAACCCCGCCTTTTTGGCCGTTTCGGCGATACTAACTATACCCCTGACCGGCCGGAGCTCTCCATCGAGTGAGAGCTCACCAACTAGCGCTGTTTTCTCGACGTCCATCGGGAGGATTTGACTAGAGAGAACTAGGATATTAACCGCAATAGAGAGGTCGAGTCCAGTACTATTTTTCTCTAGATCAGCTGGCGCTAGATTGATAGTTAGTTTTTGATCTGGGAAGATAAACCCAGACGAGCGAATAGCCGACTTGACTCGCTCTCTAGCCTCACAAACTGTCTTGGAGGCCATTCCGACAATATTAAAGTTGGGTAGACCGCGGACTTCGGAACCTTCAATTTCGATGATGGCGCCTGAATATCCAAAGGGAATTATTGAATATGTTTTAGCGATCATATTCTCACCATATATCAGTTGAAAACGGATTTCAAGCATAAGAATAAAAATTCGTTGTAAAAAATACTAAAAAAGGGGTGAAAAGGCCCCAAAATGCTTGTTGTAAAAAATAATAAACAGTGGTATAATAGAGGTAGTTGGGGCTGACAAAGCTTAGACGGATTATTGACAGATATCAAGCATGACGATTAGTACCGTAAGTACAAAATAAGTGAAGCTAAAACTTCCAGCAAGCATGTAGCTTACATGCCTGCTTATGCCTAATTTATCTTAGGCTGATCCTTCTGTGAGTCTTCATAACAGATAGGATTATCAGATTTATGAGGATAGAATAGATAAGCGACGCACATCTGTTTGAGATTTAGTCATGGCACTCAGTAGTCTCTGTTTTTCTGTTCTACTGGGGAGCGCCAAGATGATCAGATAAACTATGCATGTAGAATGATATCCAGAGGTAGTTCGGACCCGGAGGCAGTATCCGGCAGCTCCACCAAATTGTTAATTTTGTGTTTCTCACCCCTGTTAAACGCGCTCAGAGCCCACAGAAGGGCTTTTTTCGTGGTCTTTTAATAGAAACACAAGCAGTATTGATCGAGGGAATTAAGGCCTTAGAATCGCGCTTAGATGGCCAAATAGACACAAAAAATGGGCCGGTTTTAGGCCCATAAAGCAAAGAAAAAACCCAACGTACTGCGAGGAAGTTGGGTTTTTTGTAGAGTGTGGAGTTTTTTGGCTAGATTTTTGTTTTTGGCTTCTGAATAATTTTTTTATTCAAAAGCTACCTCTATAATATCGCAGCAAAATGCTAATGTCAATACTTTTTTGCATAAATTTTTTAATAATTTTTGCAGAGTTTTCCACAAGCAGAATAAACAAAAAATGGAAGCCGTCTTTTTTGAAACGAATGGTATTTGGGTGATTTGCTACGCAGCTGAACTCACGTCCGAAATGTAGCAATAAATCCAGTCGGTTTGCGCCGGTATTAGCCAGTACCGTACTCAACCGTGGATTTATCACTCCATTTCGGGTTCGTTCATATCCTCCGCAAATCAAAATACCATCCGTTTCTCAGACGGCCTATGTTTATGATTTGATTTTGTGATATTCACATAATTAGCCTTTTCATCGACGGCACGGTGGAAGGAACAGATATATCTGAAATACTTTATTCAGCCAATGATAACACTTATTATGGTAATGGCTGTCCGGGTAACCATAGTCCATCTGGCGGAGGAGGATATACAACTGCATGTTCTTCACGAATCACTGAAACAGATGATGGGGAAACTCAATATATCGGTGTATATTATACTTTTCAAGCCGCAACTTCTGGGTCTGGATTTATCGCAGATAATAAATCTGATAATCTACTAATACCTGATTCTTTCTGTCCTCTTGGCTGGCAATTACCTTACGGTGGCACGGGTGGGGATTATTATGATAAGTCTAGATCATGGAAATACCTTTTTGCAGAGTTCAATTTCAATTTAACTACAACAAATACATTATTTGAGCTGTTTAGAGAATATCCATTTTCAGCCATACGAGGTGGCAGGTATTATGGCGATTATGGTGAATTAATAGACTATGGCAGAAGTGGCTTCTATCATTCTAGTACACAACAAAGTGACGTAGGTGTTCATCGGATTCTGTCCTATGATGAAACGAGAGTTGGTACAATAGCACAGAGATCTGGGCCTAAAAGGGAAGGACAGTCTGTTCGTTGCGTTTTATTTTTGGCATCCGGAAAATCACTGGAACATGAGAAGCAAAAATCTCGAGCATTTGTGTTCTTTGCGGACCCGACGCGACGACGTGGAGCGCTTTAAGCGAGGAGCCCCATAACGATGGGCGCGACGAAGCGGTCCGCAAAAACACCAAATGTCGGATTTTTGCCGCCTCAGTGGGTATATAGGCGAATTTACAAAGGATGCCAGGAAAGGAAAGATGCCAGCAAAAATTAAAAGTTTTATACAGAAATTAACAGAATTAATACTATAATGTTGTAAAAATCACAACAGGAAATTGATTATAGCGTATCAGAGGTAAAAGGGCATAAAATAATAGAACGTTGTAAAAAATACAACAGAAAAATGAAAACAAAAGTCTTGAAAAATATAAGCATATGTGCTATGCTGATATTAAGTCGAAAGACCAAAACAAAAATCGCAAATTAAAAGGAAAAACATGAAATACAAATAAGCTTGTTCTTTTGGCGGGCGAATAGGTAATTTCTAGCCATAAATTACAATAGGAATTACCTATAGCTCCGCTAAAATGCGTTGAGCGCGCTGAGTTCTTGATCATTAGCACCTTCATACACACTAGAATGGTCAGGGAAACAGTAAGGGCTATGCCTCGTATACCGAGGCGGTCAATAAGCTAGAGAGTGGGCTAAAAGTCGCGGCCATAAGTAATTTAATATTTGCCGGATGACTTCCACTCTTTAGTCTTTTATGTCTTGTCTTTGGGAGAATAACAAATAGGGAAATAATCTGGCGGTTTTCGCAGTTGGTTGCCAGATGAATCTGTGAAAGATCTAATATTTCCATAAGCAAAAAGATTATGCTATAATCGGGTTATGTTTAATCGTCTGTCTACTCTGTTTAGTTTAATCGCAATAGTTGTTATTCTCGCAATGATGAACCTAACAACCCCTACGGATGTTGGTCCGCTAGGGGTTTTAGTTTTTTTCATTATGGTTTACGTCGTGGTCTATGGGGTGACAGATCTTATCGTGTCGCTCTTCTTTAAGGCCGCAGAGAAAAAACAGGGAATTAGCAAGGGCCATTTCTATGCGGCAATCATCGCCTTTGGGCCGATCATGCTACTCTTGGTGCAATCTTTTGGTAGTATGAGCATCGCTACTGTAGCGATGGTGATAGTATTTGTCTTCTTGGGGTGCTTCATCGTGAAAAAACGCTTCTAAAAAACACAAGTTTTTTTCACAAAATCGCAAAAATATGATAAAATAAGTACATGGACCAATCACAAATTGGGAGTACAGGGGAGAATTTTAATGCTGGTATTTTTCAATTTCCAGAAAACGCTCAGAATCCAGAGACCAGCTCCACCCAGAGTACTGTAAACGGTCAAGCTATTGGTGGTGCTGCCATCAATGGTATTTTTTCTGCACCAGAGGCATTGGCAAATCAAGTCCCATCGGTGGGGCAGCCAGAGGTTCAGCCTGTGAACACCGGTTTTTCTTATGAGACTACACCTTTTGAAGCGGGGCCTACTCCAGCTGCAACAGAGGCAATGAATGCTCCAATGCAGCCTGCTATGCCAGAAATGCCACCATCCACCCCAGAAATGATCATGAATAACCCTGAGATGATTACATCTCAGCCAGCCATTTTTCAGCCATTATCTGTTGATGGCTCTACCGAGGGCAAGCATCAGAAAACAACCCTAGAACTAAGTGGCGAGATTATCGATAAAAAATCCGAAAAACACCTAAGAGATGCTATCTCTGATTTGGGCAAAAAACCATACGAACTAGCCAATTACCGTGATGAAGCTATGGCAGAATCCCTCAGGAGTAATTTTGGTCGTATCTTTGGCAACGATGACATCGGTGAAATCCAGGCGGAAGAGGCCGCCAGAGAGGCCAAGGCAGCATAGGAGCAAATATGGGTGGCGGTGCAGCAAATAACGGAGGTTCAGGAATAGTCACGCTAATAGTGATACTAGTAATCATCGCTTTGGTTATTGGTGTCGCTGTTTTCTTTGTGATGCTAAGGATTAAGAGACAGAGAGAGACTAAGAACCTAGAACGTGGCATCAAGATGGTGCCAATGTTGATTCATCTTCCACCGCAGACAGACGATATCCAGGGAGGGGGCAGGGATGAGCGCGATGTGACTAACGAGGCTATTTCTCAGGCCCAAATCATGTATTCAATCATCGCCTCTACTCTGAAAAAGGATTTCAAATCCAAGATTTACGGTCAGAGACATATCTCTTTTGAGATGGTCGCTGCAGAGGGTACGATTAAGTATTACGCCGTTGTCCCAGCAGTTATCACAGAGACAGTTAAACAAGCAATTGTTTCTGCTTATCCTACCGCCAGGCTAGAAGAAGCATACGAAGATAACATCTTTTCTAAAGAGGTGGGTGTAGCCGGTGTAGCTGGTGGAGAATTATCTCTGCAAAAAGATTTCATTTATCCTATCGCCACCTACGAAGAAACTAAATGGGATGCCTCTGGGGCATTGCTAAACGCCTTGTCTGCTGCTAAGAAGGGTGAAGGTATAGCCCTTCAGCTAATGTTCCGTCCAACAGATCAGGGCTGGACAAAAAAATCTCTTGAGCGAGTACAAAATTTAAGGACTGGTAAAAAAAGTAGTTCAGGAATATGGGTAGTAGACAGCGTGCGCGATGTGATTCGCGCGCCATTTGAGCCACCAGAGGCGCATCAGCACGACAAGCCAGAGAATAAGATTACAAATGTTGACCAGGCAGAGATAGACGCTATAGAGGCCAAAACCAGATATCCAGGCTATGAAACTCTAATTCGCTTTGTGGCTAGCTCTGCATCTGAGCCTAGATCAGAGGCTTTGATTGGCGGACTAGTCAGTGCCTTTTCTCAGTTTAACTCTCCTACAATGAATGGATTCAAATATGATAGCCTCAAGAACCAAGAGAAGGTAGCTCATGATTATATCTTTCGTATCTTCCCACAAAAGAAGAGGGGTATGGTCTTAAACTCCGTAGAACTCGCCTCTATTTTCCACTTGCCAAGTCAGAATTCCATCCCTAATAGCCAGGTAGAACGCCAGGCCACTAAGCAGGTAGACGGTCCAGTCAAAGTGCCAACAGATGGTGTCTGGCTAGGTGACAATGTCTTCCGTGGCAAGAAGAAAGAGATTCGCTTGTCAGATAATGACCGCCGTCGTCACACTTATATCATCGGTGCTACAGGCATGGGTAAATCCGTCCTCCTCTCTAACATCGCTTGCCAAGATATGATGGCTGGGCGTGGATTTGCCTTTATTGATCCGCACGGTGATGTGGTAGAAGATATTCTCTCTAAAGTTCCAGAGGATAGGATAGACGATGTAATTTACTTTGACCCGGGCGACATTGAGCACCCAATGGGCATGAATATGTTTGAATGGGAGACCGAAGACCAGAAAGATTTCATCGTCCAAGAGGGAATTAATATGCTCCAGAGCCTCTATGACCCAACTAATCAGGGTTTCTTTGGCCCTAGGGGCCAGCATATGTTCCGTAATGCTGCACTCCTCTTAATGAGCGACCCAAAGGGCTCAACCTTTATTGACATTCCTAGGTGTTTCATTGACCCAGAATTCGTCAAGAGTAAGCTCCAGTTCGTTACAGATAAAAGCGTTTATGATTATTGGACCAAGGAGTTCCCGGCCTCTCAAAAGAGTAACGATGCCGGCGAGGTGATCACTTGGTTTGCTAGTAAATGGGGGCCGTTCCTCTCTAATACAATGATGAAAAACATCCTTGGTCAGGTACACTCTGGGTTCAACATCAGAGATATTATGGACAACAAGAAGATTCTCCTGGTAAACCTCTCTAAGGGTAAAATGGGAGAGATTAACAGTAAACTCCTCGGTATGATCTTTGTCATGAAATTCCAGACTGCAGCGATGGCGCGTGTAGATACACCGGAGGACGAGCGTAATGACTTCTGTCTATTTGTGGATGAGTTCCAGAATTTCGCGACAGAGAGCTTTGAGAGCATCCTATCCGAGGCTAGAAAGTTCCGCTTGAACCTAATCGTAGCAAACCAGTTCATGACTCAGTTAACAGAGAAGATCCGCGAAGGCTTGCTCGGTAACGTCGGTACGATTATCTGTGGTAGGATAGGTATTACCGATGCAGAGATTATGGAGAAGGCCTTCTTGCCGACCTTTAACGCCGAAGATCTTCATAATCAGCCAAATTATCATGCTATCTCTCAGGTAATGATGTTCAATATGCCAAGCAAACCATTTACTATGGAACTTCGTCCACCTGCATTCAAGGGTAGTCCAGAAGTATTGGAGAGCCTAAAGATTTATTCTGCTACCAAATATGGCCGTAGCCGTGCCGAGGTAGACAAAGAGATCAACGACCGTATGGGTGAAAAGGCTGCAGAGAAGGTAGAGGATGCACGTCATACCGGAGGACAATCCTTCCTAGATTCTTGGCTAGAAAAGCGCAAAGAAATTGATAAGAACGAGCCAAAACGCGATGCAGATGGCAAAATACCTCTGGGAGAGATGAATAAATCTAGTGTTCAAACTGGCACGCCTGAACAAATTATTTCACAGATGCAAGGGGAGGCCGGCATAGATACAGCAATCGTTAAAGATGGACCAGTGTTTGATAATGTCGTTCCTAGCGAAGAGGTTGAACAAAAGGGTGGCCAGACGGCTGAACAGATGAGTTTGCCGGATAGTCAGGCAACAAGCCAGACCGGAACAGAGAAGAAAGTCGCCAAGCAAGATTCCGATCTCGAAGATGACCAGGTAATTAAGCTCCGTTAGTGCTTATACTTATAATTAAAATACCCCCTGTGAGCGCATAAGACGCGTCCTAAGCCCATTTTGTCGGCAAAAAGCATATCGATACCATTTTTGCAAAAAGTGCCCTAAAAATCGCTTAAAATGGCTCAAATTCTGCCAAAACCCTTGAAAATTTGCTCCATAAGGTATAGAATAGAGTAGATAACATTAAAGATGAGGTAATCTAATGGCTGACAAAGCTGAGAATTATGATAGCTCTGAAATTCGGGTGCTCGAAGGGCTAGAGGCAGTACGTGTCCGACCTGGTATGTATATCGGTTCGACTGGTTACGATGGTTTACATCATCTCGTAAAAGAGATTGCCGATAACTCTATCGACGAAGCAATTGCTGGCTACTGTTCCAAGATCAGTATTACAGTGCTTGCTGACGGAGGTGTCAAAGTAGAAGATAACGGGCGTGGTATCCCTGTAGATATCCACCCTAAAACTAAAAAATCTACACTAGAGACAGTACTTACAGTGCTACACGCCGGTGGTAAATTCGGTGGTGGCGGATACAAAGTATCATCTGGTCTGCATGGTGTTGGTTCTTCGGTAGTAAACGCACTTTCTACCAAGATGATCGCAGAAGTTTATAGGGATGGAAAGATCCACCATATCGAGTTTGATACGGGCAAACCAACCTCTGATCTTCAGATTACAGGCAAGACCGATAAACAGGGTACTTGTATTATTTTCTACCCAGATATCACCATTTTCAAGAATGGTGTGGACATTGATTTTGATTGGGTACTTCGTTATGCTCGCCACCAGGCATATCTAACCAAAGGCATCCTAATCGAAGCCAAGGATGAGCGCACCGGAGCAGGTGAATCATTCTATTTCGAAGGTGGTATTACCTCATACGTCAAGAGGCTCAACAACGGCAAGGAAGTCCTCTCAGACGACATCTTTTACGTAGACAAACAGATTGAAGACGCCGGCGTAGAAATCGCACTCCAGTATAACGATTCTTTTGCCGAAACTTTGAAACCATTTGCAAACAACGTTCTTACCCCAGATGGTGGTACACATGTAGTAGGTTTTCGTACTGCACTCAACCGTGTAATCAATGATTACGCTCGCAAAAATGGCTTACTCAAAGAAAAAGAAGAGAACCTTACTGGCGATGATATTAAAGAAGGTCTCACTGCAGTTATCTCTGTTAAATTACCAAATCCAGAATTCGAAGGTCAGACTAAGAACAAGCTTGGTAATCCAGAGGCTCGTGGTTATGTTGATAAGGTAATGAGCGAATACTTTGGCTACTACCTAGAAGAGAACCCACAGATCGCCAAGAAGATCGTTAGTAAAGCTACTCTAGCTGCCAGAGCAAGAAAAGCCGCTCGCGCTGCTCGTGATAACGTCATCCGCAAGGGAGCATTTGAGGGAATGAATTTGCCATCCAAGCTGGCCGACTGTTCATCCAGAGACAGAAACGAATGCGAGCTCTTTATCGTAGAGGGTAATTCCGCTGCCGGTTCCGCTAAGGAAGGACGCAATCCTCAGATTCAGGCTATCTTGCCACTGCGTGGTAAAGTGCTCAATACTGAGCGTGCTAGATTGGATAAGATGCTAGCCAACCAAGAGCTAGTATCTCTGATCAAAGGCCTCGGCGTAGGTATCGGCGAACAATTTGATATCAATGGCCTCAGATACGACAAGATCATCTTCATGACAGATGCCGATGTCGATGGTCTTCACATTGCTACACTTCTCATGACATTCTTCTTCCGTTATATGCCACAGGTGATTGAAGAAGGCCATGTCTATTTGGCTAAGCCACCTCTGTTTGGTTTGATCAAGGGCACAGGTAATACTAGGAAGATTGATTACCTTTATGACGAAGTTGCTCTAGAGAAGAAGTTAACCGA
>JAFWEB010000043.1 GCA_017515925.1 Candidatus Saccharimonadota bacterium
AACATCTCGTTTGAAACTCTCGTGGGGAGTTTTTTGTTGCAACTCGTTTGCAACGGCGAAAGGGAATTGCAACTTTTCCACAACACTTTGCAAAAATGTCAAAAAAAGTACTTGACTTTTTACTAAAAACAGTCTAAACTAAGGACAAGTGGAATAATACACAAAAACCACCAACATACAAAAAAGTACATTAATAAAGTTTGAGATTGGCCAACTAGGAGTTTTGGCGCGCGTTTAGGATACGCGAAATCAAAACCATGGGCACTTCTTTTATAACACCTCCCAATTAACTCTAATGAACAACCAATCAACACATTAAGTCTCTCAACGGCTACGAATACTATATTCGTGGTGAAGAAATGTGTGTCTATAACAAAAATCATACAAAAACAAACACGCGAAAATTTCTAGTTGGGCGATCTCAAACGTCGTCCGATACAAATAGCTTTATGCTATAATTGTATCAATGGAAGAACACCACAAACCAGTGTTACTATCGGAAGTTATGCTAGAGCTGTCTCCGCAAAAAGGCGAGAACTATCTAGATCTCACCGCAGGTTTTGCCGGGCATGCTAGCAGTATTTTGGATGTAACGCAGAATTATAAAGATTCTACTTTGGTTGATCGTGACCAATATGCAATTGACTACCTCACGGAGAAATTTGCGAATTTTCCGATCGAGATCTTGCATACAGATTTTTATAGTGCAGCGCTACAGTTATATGAGTGTGGAAAAACTTACGATTTAATACTTGCTGATTTTGGGGTGTCTTCTCCGCAGCTAGATCTAGGATCTAGGGGATTTTCTTTCATGCACGAGGGTCCACTCGATATGAGGATGGATGTCCGGCAGGAATTGTCGGCTGATACTATCATCAACCATTGGAGCGAGAACTCTCTCATTGAAATCTTTGAAAAATACGGTGAAATGTCTCCTGGATTTGCCCAGAAAGTAGCACGGATAATCAGGCTAAATCGTCCTTTTGAGTCAACGACTCAGCTGGCGGATGCGATAGCTAACGAGACTAGGAATTCCCGGATCCATCCGGCTACCAAAGTCTTTCAGGCAGTGCGCATAGTCGTCAACGACGAGCTTTCGATTATCGAGAGTACTCTCCCGCTTCTACCTAAATTACTGAAGCCAGGCGGAAGACTTGCTATCATTACTTTCCATAGCCTAGAAGATCGACTCGTGAAAGATTTTTTCAAAGACGCTTCCAGTAGAGGGGAAGAGTCCGAGCTAAAAATCATTACTAAGAAACCAATTACTGCGGAGAAAGTGGAGTTAGTTAACAATCCACGCGCGCGTAGTGCGAAACTACGAGTTGCCCGTGGTTGTTAAAACAAAAATAATAAAAATAAACAAAAAGGAGGCAACATATGCCACGTCAAATCACTGTCATGAACAAATCTCGTGCACAGAAAATCAAAGTTAACTTTCGTTAATTAGATCACGAAGTGTTTGTTTTTGAAAAATATCCGTCATGAACTAGCAAGTTGATTGGTATTGATTTTGAATCATTAAATCCAATCACTTGCTAACGAACGGATCACACATGGAGGGAAACCTCCACCAGGTTCATAGAGGCCTGGCAGGTGTTTAAACAAAATAATATGACCTTCCCGGGGCGGAGCTATCGGCACTTATAGCTCTGTCGGAGTGGGCCGCTCCGGTCTTTTGACATGTTATTTTGGACCTTTGTAAAAATCATCTGCTAGATCTCAAAATAAAAACGCATGAATTGTGTCTGCATTTGCAAATACAATTATTGCGAGTCAAAAAATATAAAAATAAAAATCGGAAAGGAATTATGCGAAACGAATACGTATCAAGGAGAGGTACAAACTCGTGGTCAAGAAATCAAAACGTCGTCCGTCATGGATATCGTGGACTTGGTGATATGAGTGTCAGAGTAATACTTGGGCTCATGGTTTTGATTGTAGGTTTGATCTATGCTACACAAAGTGTGAAAGCCACACAATACGATTATGAAATTTCCGATATTGATTCAGAAATCTCCAGTCTGGAATCACGTAAAGAAGATTTGGCAGTAGAGCGTGCCCGTCTAACGTCCATTGCTGCAACCGAAAGTTCTACCGTTGCTGCCAATATGCCGGATGCTCAAACATCTGGATACGCAAACAAGTAAAAGAGTTTATGCTATAATATAAGGTATGAAGGACCGTGCAAAGAGTCTGAAAATTATCTTGATGGCTTTAGTCGCATTGATTTTAGTGCGGCTATTTTTTATTCAGATTGTTGAGCATGACGCTTGGGTAGCACGCGCCGAAGAAGAGCACATTGTGCAGAGCACTATTAAGGCCGAGCGTGGTGAAATCTATATGATGGACGGCGAAGATCCGGTGGTGGAAGTAATGAATCGCAAAGTCTGGTCCATTATTATTGACCCAATGCTGGCTGATACTGATAAGACTAGAAACGAGGTCTCTAGAGTCTTACCAAATGAAAGAATGGTAGCCAAATGGGACGAAATTTTTGCTGACAAAACTCGCCGTTACTATGTGGCTGCGCGCAACCTCACCAAGCCAGAAGCCGACCAGGTGAGGGAATTAAGCCTAGACGGTGTGTATTTGCAGCGTAACAATGTCCGTGCTTATGCAGAGGGAGAAATGGCTTCATCTCTGCTTGGTTTTGTCAATGCGGATGGCGAAGGCCAATACGGCGTAGAAGGTGCTTTGAATGAGGATCTGTCAGGCGAAGATGGTATTCTAAAAACCGTGACCGACGTCAACAATGTGGCGCTTTCAATTGGTGATGAAAACGTTCGTATTCCAGCTAAAAATGGCAAAAACGTAGTACTCTCAATCGACAGAAACATCCAGCATGCCATGGAAAAAGTCTTGAAAAATGGTATGGAAAGATCTCATGCGGGGCATGCAGCAGGACTGGTGATGAATCCACAAAATGGCGAAGTCTGGGCCCTAGCTAATCTACCAACTTACGATGCGACCAAATATGCCGAAGTAGAAGATGCTTCTGTATTCATCAACTTCCCACTAGAATATGCTTACGAGCCAGGCTCAATGTGTAAGACTTTTTCATTTGCATCAGCTATTGACCAAGGCAAAATGACTCCACAAACTACTTTTACTAATAACGGCTTCATCATGGTTGATAACTGGAAAATTGAAAACGCCTACAAGGGTTTGATTGGCACAGTATCTATGCAACAGGGTCTTGATTACTCTCTGAACACCAGCTCCATGACGGCACTAATGATGCTGGGTGGAGACATGACTAGCATCAACCAACGTGGCAAAGATTTGCTCTACGAGTATTATCACGATCGTTTTGGTTTTGGTGATTATACTGGTATTGAACTATATGAATCAAAAGGTAATATCACCGCACCGGATGCAGCGGATGCGTATAATTCGCGCTATGCCAACATGACATTTGGGCAGGGTATTGATCTAACTATGATTCAAGTAGCGTCGGCGTTTTCTAGCGTAGTAAATGGCGGCATGTATTATCGCCCAACCGTAGTCGCAGGCGAGGTCAAATCAAACGGCGAATTTGATTATTACGATTCACCAGAAGCTTTGCGCCAGACGGTGAGCGCTCAGACTTCAGACACTATGCGCCAAATGCTCTATGGCACTAGACTTGGTCGCCGCAACCTAGGAATAGATAAAGCCGGCTACTATATTGGTGGCAAGACTGGTACATCGCAGGCAATTATCGACGGTGCATATTCCTTTGCCGAGACTACGGGCAACTATATCGGTTTTGGAAGTAGCGTTGGGGAGTTGCCAGAATACGTAATAATGGTTAAAATATGGGGGGAGGGTTTGAAGATGGAGGGGGAAAAAGATGCAATGCCGATTTTCGATGAAATGAGTGCATACATGATAGATTATCTAAAATTAAAACCAGGAGGGAACAACTAAATGTTTCATATCAGTTTCAGCGGAGAAATGTTTTATGGCCTACTATTAGCGCTAGGATCATTTCTTTTTGCGATGTTCCTGACTCCGATTTATACCCACTTTGCCTACAAATATAAATTCTGGAAAAAACAGAAAAAAACTGCCGTAGACGGCAAGGCTCTGCCAGTGATGACCAAGCTTCACGCACACAAATTCAAACGCGCTTTTCCGACTATGGCTGGTATCATTGGCGTGATTACAGTCGCTGTCGTGACTTATGCTTGCAACTGGAATCGTGGACAGACATGGCTGCCTTTCTTCGGCTTCTTAGGTGGTAGCGCTGTTGGTCTGATTGATGATTTGATTAACGTCTTTGGCGATGGTCATGGTGCAGCGGGCTTACGTGCGCCGGTAAAATTTTTCTTAATTACCATCGTTGGTTTGTTGCTTGGCTGGTATTTCTCGGTCAAACTTGGTTGGAGTTCAATCCATATTCCATTTATCGGCGAATGGATTTTGCCATGGTGGATTATGATGGCGGTATTTGCCTTTGCCGTAGTAGCGACCAGTAATGCCGTCAACATTTCCGACGGCCTGGATGGTCTAGCCGGGGGACTTTGTTTGATTTCTTATGGTGCTTTTGGCGTAATTGCCTTGTTCCAAGGTCAATGGATGCTGGTAGGATTTTGTCTAACCGTAGTTGGCTGGCTTTTGTCATACGTTTGGTTCAATGTGCCGCCGGCCAGGTTTATGATGGGCGACGTCGGATCATTTGCGCTCGGCGCTGGGCTTGGTGTGGTTGCTATGATGACTAACTCTCTATTCTTGTTACCTATTATCGGCGGACTATTCGTAGTAGAGGCCGGCTCATCACTACTCCAGATGATTTGGAAAAAAGTTTTCAAACATAAATTATTCATTTCTGCACCAATCCACCACCACTTGGAGGCCAAGGGTTGGGGAGAAGCCAAGATTGTGATGCGATTTTGGGTAATCGCCGGCGTATTGGCTATGATTGGCGTATTCGTCGCAGCTGCCGGCGGGATTGTTTGATAAAACGCCACATCTTGGCATTTATGTTATAATATCTGTATGAGAAAGCATAAGAGCGATCGCTTTATTATGGCTATCACCTTCGTTTTGATGGCGATAGGCTTGATTGTGATTTTTGCGATTGGCCCACAGCGTGCTAGCTTCTTGAACTCTGCCTATGGCAGTGATTATAGCTCCAACTATTTCTTTATTCATCAGCTGATTTCTGTATTACTGTCCACTGCAGCATTCATTTTTGCTTTCCGTTATCCTTATGAAAAGCTTCGTGAATATTCCAAATGGATCATGCTAGCTGGCATCGCACTCAATTTAATTTTGGCATTACTCGCATTGGTTGGTAGCTCACTAGCTTCTTGTCAGCTGGGTGGTTGTCGTTGGATTAATATGGGCCCACTAGGCGGTTTCCAGCCAGCAGAGCTGCTCAAACTTGGTCTAGTTTTATATCTAGCAAATCTGGTTGGTCGCTACAAAGAGCAGGGAAAACTAGAATCGCGCGATTTTCTACAGCCTTATGCGATTGTTTCAATTATCTCACTTTTTTTCTCTGTGGTAGTACAAAAAGATTTGGGTACTGGTGCGGTAATGATGGCGATTATTCTCGCGATTCTTTATATGAGCGGAATCAAAATGAGCATTTTTGTCACGGCACTGAGCTTAGTATTAGTGGGTGGCGTGGCATCAATTGTGATTTCTCCACATCGTATGGAGCGTGTGATGACATTTTCGGGTGAAGGCTCGGCCGATGAAAATTATCACATTGACAATGCTAAAATGGCGATTGGTACTGGTGGACTTTGGGGAGTGGGAATCGGAAATAGTGTGCAGGCCACGGGCTATTTGCCAGAGTCTATCAACGACTCGGTCTTTGCGGTGATGGGCGAGACATTTGGCTTTCTGGGGCTCGCGACGGTGGTAGTGGCGTTTGCGTTGCTACTATTCAGGACGCTCAAAGTTTCGACGCGTCTGGTGACAGAAAAAAGTATGATTGTAGTAGGTGTTTTTGCGTGGGTCGGTACGCAGGTAATCGTAAATATTGCCGCGATGACAGGATTAATGCCGGTGACGGGTATTACACTGCCACTTTTGTCTTATGGCGGTACTAGTATGGTGTTTGTTGCCTTCTCACTTGGTCTGGTTTCGCAACTTTCGTGCTATACTGGAAGAGAGGTAAATAATGAAAGTATTAGTAGTAGGCGGGGGCTCGGGGGGACATATCACTCCAGCCGTAGCAGTCGTTCGTGAAATTCTAGAAGATAGACCTAGGACCAGGGTCGAATTTTGGACCGATCGTAAATATTACAAAAACGTCGTGAAGATTACAACAGAATTGGGTGTGGCTTGGGGCGAAGAGTCAAAGGTTTCTGGCAAGCGCCAATATATCCAAGTGCGAAAAATCATGGCAGGGAAGTTCCATCGTTATGCCGGTTGGAAACTGGCTGATTATTTCAAGAACTTTGGTACCACATTGAAAGATATTGTATGGGGAAACATCTGCGGATTTATCGGGTTTACTGGTGGAATTATCCAGAGTTTCTTTAGAATGTGGGCCAAGAAAAATCGCCCAGATGTAATCTTTTTGAAGGGTGGATTTGTGGGACTTCCGGTTGGAATTGTAGCACGCTTGTTTCATATTCCATATATCATCCACGAATCCGATGCTGTGCCGGGACTAGCCAATCGTTTGCTAATCAAGCATGCAACCAAAGTCGCACTATCTACTACTGCGCGCAAATTATCTACTGATGGATCGGACAAAAAATTCGTTGTGACTGGTGTGCCGGTAGCCCCAGAGTTTAAGAAAGTTAGCGAGAGCAAACAAAAGAGTCTGAAAAAAGCCTTTGGCTTCCCAGAAAATAGCCCACTAATTGTGATGACTGGTGGTAGTCAGGGTTCTCAGCATATGAACGAAGCGATGCGTGACATCTTGCCAGAAATGCTAAAATTCACCAGTGTAGGACTTGTGGCCGGGCGTCAGCGTTATGAAGAAATGGTGGATCTCAAAAAATACGAGGAATGGGAACAAGCCAAATTGCAGTCAAATTTCCGTATGTGGGCATTTAATTCGGCGATGAATGAATTGATGGGTGCAGCTGATGTGGTGATTTCTCGTGCTGGTGCTACAACTATTACAGAATTAGCTGCGCTAGGAAAAGCCGTAATTCTAGTTCCTTTTGAAAAGTTGCCAGGCGGTCATCAGACCAAAAATGCTAATTACCTAGAAGAACTTGGTGCTGTAGAAGTCTTGGGCGACGAACGTATGGTCCAGCAGCCAGGAATTTTATTGGAACTTGCTAAAAAATTAATTCGCAGTCCAAAACACCGTGAAGAATTAGCCAGTAAATTACACGAAACCTATCGCCCAAGTGCAGCGAAAGATTTGGCAAAAATCGTCATGAGCGTAGGAGATGGAGAGTAGAATGTCTAATGTAAAAGTGGGCCGCACCATTGCGCAAAAATGGGAAAAGCAGGAGTCTGAATCCGAGCGTTTGCAAAATCGCAAAAAAGCCAAAGGCAAAAAAATCGTCCGTGTGCTTTCTGTGCTCGTGATTTTGATCGGAATTGGCGTAGTAGTAGCAATGAACGTTTTTAATTGGGCCGAAAAACGCAAAAAAATCGAGCAAGAAACGCCTTCGATTGTGCCGACTGCACAAATTATTGATGAAAGTGGCGCCGGCGTTACCAAACGCATGAAAGAATATGTTGGCACCGTAGAACAGGATTTGGCAGATTTAGGGTTTACCGTAGACCGCGCAGTGTTGCCGAGTGGCAAGACCAGGGAAATAGATCTGTTTCTGAAAGACTATCCGTATTATTTCAAATTGAATATTGATCGCGTCGCCGCAGTCTCGGCCGAGGATATGAAACGTATGGTCACTTACCTCACCGAGCACGACATCCACCCATCCTATGTAGATGTAAGGGTAAAAGGGAAAGCATACTACAAATAAAAAAGTCTTGCGAAAATAAGAAAAATAGAATATAATAAGGATACTACCCCCCGGCTTGGATTCGTTCCCGTCGGGGTTGAATGTTTTTTAGGAGTTAATATTGAATAAACCAATAATCTACATCGACGGTCAAAATTTCCTTTACGCAGTTTCAGAATCATTGAAAGACTCTGGTTTGATTAGTGATAAACAAGAGATTGATTCTCTTGATTTTTTGTATCTTTTTGAAGAGGTAATGGGCTTAAAAAAGTATAGCGCCAAATATTACGGTGTAAAAACGATCAATAAGACGGAAAAATTCGGAAAAACGATATATAAAAAACAAATTAAATTTGCTGATAATTTACGTAAAATGAAAAACTGCATCAGAAAGAACGGAATTGAATACATCGCATCCGGCAGTCTAAAAGTTCGAGATCGCGATGAATGCAAAAAATGTGGTGCTAGAGATTTTAAAATGCAAGAAAAAGGTGTCGATGTTGGGCTTGCAGTAGATATTGTGATAGATATTTATGGGAAAAGAACTAAACATATTATTCTTATCAGCTCTGACACAGATTTGTTACCAGCAATAAGGATTGCAATGGAAAAGGGAATAGAAATCACATATGTTGCCATTAAGAATAGAATTACAAGAGCTATAGCAGGCTATGCGGCAAACACAGTAGCTATCGATTCTGAGCAAGTAGCAGAAATGTTTGCACGAGGTAAAAAATAAAATTAAAACCTTTTTTGATATCGGAGCGCGCCAGCGCTCCACTTTTTATAAATAAAAAATGATGGGGATCAGTTGTCGGGTGATTAGGAAATCAGGATGCTAATATCTCGTGACGCAACGAAGAGTGAACCCGTACGCCTTATCATACGAGTTAGCAGGTCTAACACCTGAAGACCACGTATACAGGACGTAAGCATTGGTACTACTAGCTACGGTAGAGGACCAGTAGTTGCCATTGCGACTCTGGTAGTACAAGCGACCTGTAGACCAGTTGTAGTAGCCAGAGTAGACGTAGGAAAATGGATATGACTTGACTTTTGTTGCGTCCGTAGCCGTTCCGTCTCCGATATGAAGACTATATGACTTAAACAAATGATTCCACGACCTAGACTTATCATCATAATCCCCACCCGTGCCACTGTAAGGCAATTGCCAACCAAGAGGACAGAAAGTATAAGGAGAGTCAGATTTGTCGGTGTCCATAGCACCGCCGGCTCCGACTGTTGCTGCTTGGAAGTTAAAATATGTGCCGTTCTTTTGGGTTTCGCCATCCGCAGTTGTGACATATCGTCCGCCGGCGTCGCTATCGGTACAAGGAGTTTGGGATCCACCTTCACCGCTGGTGCCCCAGCCGTTTTTACATCCTCTGCCATAGTAGCTATGATCATTTGTCACTACCCCATCTTTATATGGTGCAACCGTCATATTAGCAGGGTTCCCTTCCACCGTGCCGTCGATGAAGTGATTGCGAGAATATAAACACAACGAAGATTCGACCCGTAAGATTTGAGAGAAGTATAATTTGTAGAAAAGTCTGTTCCGGTAACGAGTAACCTATATTGCGCTCCTTCTCCGCTAATTGTTGATGCCCAATATCTTCCAATTGAGTTTTGGAAGAATAATCTTCCTTCGAGCCAATTATAATAACCTGATTGAATATAAGAAAAAGGATAGGACATTGCTTTTTCATAGATTAAAGAGGAAAATGAATATCGTCCAAAAAGATAATTCCATGATTTAGACTTATCATAATAATCCCCACCCGTGCCACTGTAAGGCAACTGCCAACCAAGAGGACAGAAAGTATCAGGAGAATCAGTATTATCTGTTAATATTGCTCTTCCAGTTCCGACTGTTGAACCTTGCGTATTGTAGATAGTACCATTTTTTTGATCTTCGTTGTCATATGTCTTTACAATTCTCGTTAGACAAGCTACAGTAGAACCACCATCACCATCGGTACCCCATTCATTAGGGCACCCATTTCCGTAAAAAGAATGATCATGAGAAATGTATTCATCTCTATATTGATAGACATTTGTTCCTTCCACCGTGCCGTCGATGAAATGGTGTAAAAAAGTAAACGCAACGAATCGTGAAACCGTTGGCTTTGTTTGCATTTGTTGAATGGAGTATGCCAGAATCCGAGGCCAGCATGTAGTAAGAGTTGATGTTGTGGTTTACAGTCAATGACCAATAATGACCGTAAACATCTTGGTTGAATAAGAGACCTGTGCCCCAATGAAACCCTCCAGAATACACGTAAGAAAATGGATACGATTTTACTTTAGTTGCGCTTGTTTTATCATTTATAATAGAATATTTATTGAATAAATAATTCCAGGATCTAGATTTATCATAATAATCCCCACCCGTGCCACTGTAAGACATTTGCCAACCAAGGGGACAGAAAGTGTCAGGAGCATTTACGTTGTCGGTTTCTATTGCACCACCAGCTCCGGAAGTTGCGGCTTGGAAATGGTAATATGTTCCGTTTTTCTGATCCTCGTTATCAGCTGTTTGAACTATGCGAGTGTTGCATGGGGTAGAAGAATTATTTGGGCAACCATTTCCATAATATGAATGATCCCTCAGTGTATAACCCGTTTGATCATCCTTATATATAGTTAAATCTGCAGGTATTCCTTCCACCGTGCCGTCGATGAAGTACTAAACAAGATCTTTGTAATTCTGCAGGGTATGATATATACCCTGAATTACAATGTGACTTCCATGAATCTCAAAAAGGATTACCAACTTGTGTTTTTGAAGGTGGATTTTTCTTAGTCCAAGTTTTTTCAATTTTGGGTCTTCGCATAATGGTATTGATTCACCGAGCTCCCGAATATAACCAACCGTGCTATAAAAATCCTTTTCTATGCTTTTGACGGCAAAGTAGTTCTGGTAATTGTCAATTATGTATTGCAAGTGATTCTTTAAGGCGATTTTTGCTGGCTCGGAAATAGTTACACTATATTCCGATTTCTTCATTTATATCCCTCATCGCTTCGTCAAAATCGTAATGTTTGCTTTTCCTAGCTTTTTCCATATCACGAGCTATATCGTCAACAGTCTTTGGTGGAAAAATCGAACGAAAGCCAGTGTCCTCTTTCCAGAGCTTCTCAAGATTTATTTTGTTATTACTTGATCGTGTTTTTGTTTGCTGAATCATAATTGGTTGTCTTGTTAGGCTTGCTATTGCCGTTCCCATATTTTTCCTTCCGTTATAGAAATTATTATTATTTTGTTGAGAGCACCCTATACCGAAAGGAAAGCACGGCCATGAGGACAAGAGGTGCCGGCTCTTGCCGCCTTCCTTAATTTTAGTGTAGCACAGATATAAAATCTGACAAGCGTTAGCATGATAAAATGTTCCGGCGTGCACGAGCGCAATTCTTTTGATGCTAAAATGTTTGTCGCAACGAAATGGGGTTGTAGAACACTTTGATTCTGATGACTGCTGTAAGTTGACATGCCAAACGCGCTGAGTACGACCACTATTGCCACCAGTTATAGTTGAAGTCCAATAGTAGCCGTAAGTGCGTTGATTAAAGAGACGCCCCACCGCCATAACATAAAGACC
>JAFWEB010000044.1 GCA_017515925.1 Candidatus Saccharimonadota bacterium
AACCTTGCTAAGACCCTAGGTAGCACCCCTGGCCTCACCAGCGTTATCTGTGGGGGTGATACGACTGGTTTTGTTGAAAATCTATGCAAATCTGAGCCGGATTTACATTTTTCTCTGATTTCCACCGGTGGTGGTGCAGCTTTGGAGCTCCTTTCGGGGCAAGATCTACCAGGCATTGATGCGCTAGAAGACAAATAATCTATTTACAAATAGCCTTGTTTTTGATATAATAGAGGTACTAATATATTTACTTGTATCGTTTCTCATCAGAGGTAGATGAGAGGCCTGCAGATTTTACAGAAAAATAAGGATTATTTATAATGAACAAACAAGAACAAGAGCGTCGTGCAAAATTGATTGCCACGGCCAAAGAGCGACTTCCGGGCATCAAAGAGCAATTCGAAGAGGCCCAGAATCGTCATTTTAATAGTAATTTCCAGCCAGGCGGCAAAGATGCTCATCTGGTAAAAAAGGCTGCCAAAAAACCAGCCAAAGCTGCCGCCAAGTCTACTGCGAAAGCATCTGCTAAGACTACCAAACAGGCTAAAAAACCAATCATGGTAGCCAAACTTGCTTCTGGTAAAAATCCAATGAAAGTAGTTTCCGTCAACGGCGAAAAAGAAAACAAGAAAATCGCACTTTCTGTCTCTACGAAAAAGGGCGAAATGGTCCATCATCAGCGCATGCTTTCTCAGGACGTTAATGCTCAGGCTACACAGCATATCATTGGTATCCCAGTTAATAAGTCCCGCTACAATGGCTACAATGGCCAGCAGATTACCCATGCCAAGCTGAAATCCGCTCGTCCAGATCCAGATTCCGTTAGAATTATTCCAATCGGCGGTGTAGGCGAATTTGGTATCGGCAAAAACATGACCATTGTCGAATACAAGGGCGAAATGATCGCAATTGATATGGGTGTGCTCTTTGCTGGAAATGATTATCCAGGCGTCAATTACATGATTCCAGATATTAAATTCCTAGAAGATAACAAAGACAAGGTCAAGGCTTTGCTTTTCACACACGCTCACCTAGATCATATTGGTGCATGTCGTCATTTGCTGCCAAAGTTTAATCCACTAACTCCAATTTATGGTACAGATTTTACGATTGGCATGATTAAGAAGCAAATGAGCGAGCTAGAGGATGAACCAGATCTAAATTACAATGTAGTAGATCCGTTCAAGCACGAAAAGATCAAAGTCTCCGAGCATATGTCAGTCGAATTTATTCATGTGCTTCACTCTATTCCGGGCAGTACCGCGATTGTGGTGCGTACCCCAAATGGTGTGATTTATTTCTCTGGTGACTGGCGTCACGAAGAAAACCCATACGGCAAGCAGACTGATTACGAGCGCATTGATGAGATTGTAAAAACTGAGGGAATCGACTTGATGTTTAACGAATCAACCAATATTGATTCTCCAGGTCGTCATCCACATTCCGAATATGACGTTGGCGATAATCTCGGCAAAGTAATGGACCACTATGCTAATGGCCGTGTGATTATTTCTTGTTTCTCTTCTCAGGTTTCTCGTATTGAGTCAACTCTGCGTGAAGCAGCCAAGCGTGGCCGCAAGGTAGCATTTGCTGGTTTTTCAATGATCAATAACGTAGAGGTAGCTCTCCGCACCAAAGAAATCAAAGCACCAAAAGATACCATCATGAAAATGGAAGACATCATCAAACTTCCAGATGACAAAGTCACTATCGTTTGTACCGGTTCCCAGGGCGAGTTAAACGCTGTACTCAATCGCATGGTGACTGGTGCACACAAATATATCAAGATCAAATCTACTGATACTATTGTATTTTCTTCCAACCCAATTCCAGGCAACGAGCCACATGTAGTCAATACTGTAGATGGACTTCTCCGTGAAGGTGCTCAGGTGATTCAAAATGGCAAAACCCACCTTACTAATATTGGCCCACTCCACCTGTCTGGCCATGCCTATTACGAGGATCATGTAGATTTTGTCACTCGCCTCAATCCGAAGAATTACTGCCCATATCACGGTGAATTTTATATGCTTCAGCATAATGCCGAGATGGCCGAGAACGTAATTGGTATTCCAAAAGAAAACATCATCGTTTCTGATGATGGTGATATTATTGAATTTACCAAGGATAAAAAGATCAAGAAAAACGGCCGCATCCCAGTTGGCAACAAACTCTATGACGATGCAGACCAGCCAGTCCACGAAGCCGTGGTAAAAGATCGTATCCATATTTCTAGAGAGGGTATTTTCATCATCGTGCTTACTATTAGCAAGAAAAATGGTCGCTTGGTCAAGACTCCAGATATTGTTTCGCGCGCATTTATTTATCTAGACAATTCCGAAGATTTGATTGGCAAAATTCGCCATTATCTCCGAGTGAAAGCCGAGCATACTGTTTCTACTGACCCAGCTTTGAAGGATCTAAAAGAAGAAATCAAAGAGGATGTCACCCATATTCTCTATGATGCTACTGGCCACACCCCAATCGTAATTCCAGTCATCAACAAAGTCTAATTTATGCTATAATGGTTATAACAATAAGAGGGTTATAACTATGAAAAAAATAAAAAGTGTTTTAATGGCGGCAGTGCTCGCAACGATGGGTTTGTTGTTGCCGGTGGCACAGGTTAGCGTCTATGCCGATCCAGCCCCAGAGGAGCATATTTTCAACAACAAAGCATGGTTTGTCTGGAATTGTGACGGAGGACTATGTCGCTATCAGATTACGGATCTAGAATCACCGGACGAGGACCCTGTTACAGGAGATTTGACATACCATACCAAATACATCAGAGCATCTGATGTCAAGGATGTGAATGACAATACTAAGGTGTTGGATCTCAATTCCGTTCTAGCTCAGGCAGCTACTACTACACAGAACGAACTATCTTCATATCTATTCATCTTTGATGACTGTATCATGAGGAGTAGCGGCGAGGATGTTAATACTTGTAAAAAAGGCATCGATGGAATTTCTACTTGGGATGGTCTTAGAACTTGGTGGGATGCACACATTACAGATTATGATTCTCAAAGGGAATTTGCAATAGACCCAACTGGTGCTAGCGCCGGCAAAAATATCATCTCTACTAATGGCGATCGCAATTTCCGTGCAACCATTTATGACGAGACAGATTATTATGGTATTTCCAATGCTTCCAGTACAGCTGATTTGACCTATTATCCTAGCTATTGGAACACAACATTCTTTAACCCAGCTTATGATATTTCTGAGACTACTTTGGCTAACCCTATGATTATCCAATCATACCTGTTAGAGCCGCAGGTGGTGCTAAAAAATGATGATGTCTCCGCTCCAATCGAGAGCTTGACTGTTGCATCTGAGGGAATTCCTGATCCAGCAGTCACTATCACCAAACAAGGTGACAACTCTTATAAAATCATCTTCAATTCTAATTATTACGACAAGGTAGTATTTCGTGTAGTTAGTGGCGGCAAATCTTATTATGTTGCTATCGCACGCACGGTAGTTGGCCATGATTATGAAAGAAACCCAGTTCTCTATGTTCCAACTGGCGACACAAATGAATACGATATCATTGCTACCTATTACTGGGCAGATGGCACCGAAAAGACCTTCACTTTGGAACAAGTCAATTCAGAGCCGGGTGGCAAAGGCCTAGAAGCTAGAATCTATACATTCAAAGAAGCCGATCAGGGTCAGGTAGATTTCCGTCCAGACAGAAATGCGCCGACTGGCGTAACCTATATCTCCGCAAAAGCCGGAAGTACCGTTAGTAAATATGAAGGTACTCTAGGCGGTTCCAACAAAGGCACATATTTTACAATTAATAGAGGTAGTTTTGTAATTGATATTACAAAATAAGGAGGAATATGGAAGTATTAACAGTAAACGCAAGCCAAGCAAACGGAAAAATTTCTATCACTGGCACTACCGATCCAGCCATGTTAGCGGTATCATTTACCGTCTATGACAAAACCGGTACAACACAATTGGTAAATCGTAACACTTCAGTTGATAACGGTTCATTCTCTTATGAAATTGAGATTGAAGAAGGTGAATATCAAATCTGTGTAGCAGATTTTAATGGTGGTGATTGTAAAACTGTGACTGTGACCACATCTAGCGAAGAGACTGGCGGTGATTCTTCGGCCAGCTCGCCAAATACTGGCTATCAGACAATTGCAAAGAACGAGACAGAGTCTGCCGAGCCAGCTACAAATGCTAGCGCAAATATGCTATTTCCAATTCTTGCAATCAGCTTGATCGCTGTGGCAGCTATTACCATCGCAGCTAGAAGAGTTTTCTCCAAGAAAAAATAAGCCATCTAGGCTTTTGGTCCCCGAGACTGGACTCGAACCAGCACATCCTTGCGAACACTAGCACCTGAAGCTAGCGCGTCTACCAATTCCGCCACTCGGGGATTCATCATATTCTATCATATTTTTGGGCTTTTCGCCAGGGTTGAACGAATGCCTGATTTGTGATATACTTAAACGGTATGAGACTTCCAAAAAATCATACAAGAGTGTCTCTGTTTATTTTTGGCATAGTGATTGTTGCCGCTGTTTTTGCATCTGTTTTGCAGGCGGTATCCAATAAGACATTTGCCACAGAAGATGGCGGCGAACACCGCTTGATAGAGCCTCATTTTGTTACTATTTACGACCAGGGCAAGAAGCTCACTATCAAGACTGACGCCGTGACTGTTGACGAAGTTTTACAGCGCTCTGGATTCAAACTTTCTGAAACTGATATCGTAGAACCAGAGAGGACTACACTTATTAATGAAGAAAACTTCCATATTAATATTTTCCGTTCACGTCCAGTTTTGATTATCGACGGCAAGATCAAGAAGCATCTGATGACTGCAAGTTATGATCCACGCACAATTGCCGAGAGTGCGGGATTTTCTATTTATGATGGAGACGAAATCGATCTAGTTGCC
>JAFWEB010000045.1 GCA_017515925.1 Candidatus Saccharimonadota bacterium
CTGAAACTTAACAGTGATCAGAGTGCCTGCAATAAAGATAAAAAGTCCCAAAGCAAACCACCCAAAACTAAAATTCCAATCCATGGTTCTATTATACACTTGATTTTATTTTAAAGATAGTGTAAAATAAAATCTATCTGGGGCAAAGCGTGCTTTGCACTTCTGCCCCGGCATTCGCAGAAAGAACGAGTGTAAGCACTCTTCATTCTACTCATTTGGGGCAATAGCTCAGCTGATTAGAGCGCCGCCTTTGCAAGGCGGAGGTCCAGGGTTTGAATCCCTGTTGCTCCACCAAATTTTGGCCAGAACAGCGCATCTTAACAGTTTTCCTCGCTCGCTCTATCAAAATAGCGCTTCGCTCGGATAAACTGCTAATCTGCATTGTTCTGGTCCAAAATTACGCTCTGGTTTGGGGTTAGGCGTGCTTCGCACTTCAACCCCGGCGTTCGTCGAAAGAATGAATGTAAACATTCTTCTTTCTCCTCACTAGGGGTTATAGCTCAGCTGGTTAGAGCGCGTCACTGATAATGACGAGGTCTGTGGTTCAAGTCCACATAACCCCACCACTATACATGGGGTGTCCGGCGTTCCCCCGCATGGACACTCCACCATTTTTAGAGAAGCCTGTTTTTAAGGCTATTTTTTGTGCAAAGTCAGGGAATCAAGGCATGAGAAAAGGAGCACATCCGTGTGCTCCCTTCTGTTGGAGGTGTTGTCCATCTGGTGACCATCGTCAACCTTTACTACTGCTTATCCGATGTACATATCGGTGTATGTCCAGCCTCATAATACTGGCTCTTATCCTGCAGTAGCGGCTAGATTGCGTTTGATCCACTTCGTCTCAGGAATGTACCTGATTTTTAATTCCTCTTTGAGCTCGTCAGTGGCAACATCTATACCTAAATTGGCAATGGTTTTCATCATTTTATCCAGCTCGCGACGATTCATTTCGTTCGTAAAAACGTTAGCCTGGATTTCCATTACGTTGATTCCGATTCTCTCAAGATGATCAATGATGATCTCAGTCCGACTACTAAAATGCCTAGATGCAAGCATAAAGCAATTGCACAGAGAATTTTCTGATATTACCTTGAGATGATCTAGAATTAGCATGGAACGATAGAGCTGAATCAGCCTATCAGACCACATGTAATAAATGATGCGCTCGTCGCTTCCGATGAGCGCTAGTCCCAGTTCTTTATTGCCATTCTCAAACTGGTAGGCAATAATAGCAGGATATGCTTCACGACTACTCCCAGTATGGGAGAAGATGTATTCGCGAGGCTCCTTGGAACTAATGACTGTGAAATTACCGTTCATAAATTTTCACCCTCCTTCAAACGTACTTCATTCTCAGTCCAACCCTTTTTTGGACTAAAACAACATTTTTCTATTATACCTCTTATCTTATAAAAAAGCAATACTTTTTTGGCTCCAAGAAAAAGGAAATAAAAAGAAGAAGCCGCGAGCTGCGACTTCTTCTAATTAAAATCCATGATTAGACAGATTTTTTTGCAGGACCACGACGGGAGATGCGACCACCTTTTGCACCAGCGATACGAGCAAGTGCAGGGTTAGCGGCAAAGCCACCAGTATGGCCATTTTTACCACCTTTACGGCCGATCTGAGAGTAAAACTCTTTACCGTACTTGGTGCGGTTGGTTTCGGCAGCCTTGAGACCACCAGCTTTTGTACCAGCCATATTGCTCCATTCTGCCCACCTAAATTAACTAATAAACAAGCCCTTTCACAGGGTGTATGAATACATTATAGCATAGCGCTTTAGGTTTGTCAATATGCTATTGGCAAAAAATGTGTTGTAATATGAAAAAATTCTCCGAACGAATGTACGGATAAAAATTTGATAAAGCTATTGATTTTATTCATCTGATGATATATAATAGATACAGAATTTGAGCATGTAAAACTGCGAGATGCTCAAAAGCACCAGAAATCCGCCCGGTGGGGGCGTATTTTTTTGTGCTTATGCTTGCAAGTGAAAGCTGAGTTTTTTAGAATAGAGAAAACAGGAGGTTAAATGAAATTCGATAAGTATCAGGAAGAGATTGTGCAATACGACCTCTGTAGTCCAATGAACGAAGTGATCCCGGTAGGCCTGCTTGAAAAGGTTTTGGGTCTGGCTGGCGAGGCAGGAGAGACAGCAGATAAATTCAAAAAGATCTTGCGCGATAAAAGTGGCAAAATTTCACCCGAAGATAGGGGAGAGATTGTCAAAGAGTTAGGAGATGTCCTCTGGTATACGGCAACAATTGCGAGGTATTTGGGCGTGCCATTTTCTGAGGTAGCCAAACAAAATCTAAAAAAAGCCGAGAGTAGAAAAAAGAGAGGGAAACTAGGTGGGAGTGGAGACAACAGATAGGGAATTTGTCGAGCGTCTAGAGCGGGATTTTCCTGAGGTAGAGTTTCGCTGGGATCGCCCAAAATTTTCTTATCAAATGCAAAATGGCAAAAAGGTGGTATTTTTGGGTGGACCCCAGCCGAATTTTAGTCTTCTCGCGCTCCACGAGCTTGGCCACGCGCTTTGTGGGCATGAATCCTATGACACACATATTGCGCGGCTAAAAATCGAATCTGAGGCCTGGGAGAGGGCAAATACGGTATTTTTGAATTATCAAAAACAAGCTCAGGACAATCCGGATTTGGCGCGAATTCTGCCTGAGTGGGATGAAGATTTTGTTCAAGAAAAACTCGATACTTACAGGGAATGGCTACATCAAAAATCCAAATGCAAAAAATGCGGCCTAACAATGTATCAGACTAAAGATGGTAAATATCACTGCCCACGTTGTGAAAGTTTTTTATAGATCGCTTTAGAAAAGAGGTAGCCACCGTAGATAACGGATTCTTTTGGACGCTGGGCGGCAACAATACGAGGAAAAGTGGTGGTTCTAGGCATCAAGACGCGTACATTATAGCGGAGCTGATCTTTGAAATGACGGAACTGTTTACCAAGTGGACCACCGATAATGATGCAGTCCGGATGATATTTTTGGATTAATTCTGGTAAGCCAATAGATACACGATAGGCAATATCGGCGTAGGCCTTCTCGCCGCGGACTGAGGTAGCTTCACATTTGTAATCTTTGCCAATAGCAGCGCAGGATGCAATATCTTCCCATTCGGTAGGGAGATTATTCCAGATATAGATGGTGTGGCCTGGTTCTACATCGGCAGAATTGCGAGCCAGAATACTCTGATGGGCTAATCCGCCGCCAATACCAGTGCTAAATGTCAGATATAAACTGAGTCCTTTATGGAAAGATGATTCATAAATTGTAGCAAGATTAGCATCGTTTTCTAGATAGATTGGACAATTGAATAACTTTTTTATGCGTTTTTCTACGTCGAGATTTTTCCAGTTACGGTTGCCGAATTTCTCGGCAATATTATCTGTGACAATACCAGGAATAGCAACAGATACGACGCGGATTTTCTTACTGTATTTATGAGAAAAAGGAATCAGGGAACTCTCTAGAATGCCCAAAAAATCAGCCTTTTTTACAGGAGTTTTGAATCTGAATTTTTTGACGATGCGGCCGCGTTTATTGAATAGAGCGATCAGAGTTTTCGTCCCACCGATATCGATTACTAAGTACATGAAACCATTATAGCATAAGTTTTTTAATTTCTAGCATCTCTTTACAAAACTCCCTATCTCTGGTAAAATGGTTATATCTTAGGTTCGTTCAAGAGGGCTTATTTTGAGGGTTCTTGAACGGACCTAAAGGAAGGAAATAATATAAATGGCTAATGCCAAAAAATTAACTATGGATGAATTGCTAGAGAAAAATAGCGATTCTATCAAACAACTAGTAGTCGGAGATACCGTCGATGGAAAGGTTATCTCTGTCAAGAAACACGAGATTTTGATTGACCTCGGTGCAAATGGTGTCGGTATGGTACCAAGAAGGGAAGCATCTTTTTCCCGCGATCTAGAAGTAGGCCAGGATGTCACCGCCTCTGTAATTGATACAGAGATGGACGATGGCATGGTGCTACTTTCTATGCGCAAAGCAGTCAAAGACAAAGGCTGGGACGAAATTTCTGCCAAGCTTGAAGCAGGCGAAATCGTCGAAGTCACTCCATTTGACGCTAACCGCGGTGGTCTCCTCGTAGAATATGAAGGAATCAGAGGCTTCTTGCCAGTTTCTCAGCTTTCTGCAGAGCACTATCCACGCGTTGGTTCTGCTGACAAAGACGAGATTCTACAGAGATTAAACTCCCTAGTCGGTCAGTCTATCAAGGTTCGCATCCTCGATGCATCTAAGAAAGATAACAAGCTTATCTTCTCTGAGAAAGAAGCTGTCAAAGACGCATTATCTGCACGCTTCTCTGAGATGAAGGTTGGTGATGTGGTTAAGGGCTTGGTCACTGGTGTTGTAGATTTCGGTGTATTCGTCAATGTTGATGGCATCGAAGGTTTGATTCATATTTCCGAGATTTCTTGGGAAAGAGTCAACAACCCATCTGATTATGTCAAACCAGGTGAGACTGTAGAAGCTAAGATTATTGCAATCGACAAAGAGCGCCTATCTCTATCTATGAAACAGCTCAAGGACGATCCATGGCTATCAGAGGTAGAAGGTTTGAAGAAAGGCTCAAAGGTAGAAGGTACAGTTACTCGTATCACTCCATTTGGTGCATTTGTTCAGATTTCTCCAGCTGTAGAAGCTTTGGTCCATGTATCTGAGCTAGGCGAAGGCAACGATGTTGATCCAGAGAAGGTCTTTACTCTTAACGAGCGTAAAGAGTTCAA
>JAFWEB010000046.1 GCA_017515925.1 Candidatus Saccharimonadota bacterium
ACTCGCTATAATGAAATCGCAGACGAAAGCATCTCTTTCAACAAAGGTCACTTCGTACTCGAGGAAACAAATGTCAATGTAGCAAAACCTTGGGGCGCAACCAGCGTATATTTTACACTGCGCAAGACCTAATCAATTCTTCTAGCACCTTAATAAAGCCTCGTTATCGGGGCTTTATTTTTTTGCATTTTTTATTCAACTTATGCTAAAATAGACTTAAGATTTATAGGAGGTCGGATGCAACTATTTATTATGTTACTTGTCGCAGTGTCAGTTTTGACTCTGCTTTCTGGTATTTCTGTACTCTGCGGATCACGCAAGGGTGAAAGATTCCAGGCTACTCTCTTTTTTCTAATTACCTTGTTTGCATTTGGTTGGGCCGTTTCGATGAGTATCTTCTTGTCTCTGCCAGAAACCGCTAACGCCGAGACCGCCAAATATGCCGCCATGGCAATGTACATCACTGTGCTATTTATGGGCCTAGGGCTGGCAATCTATCCAATTTACCGATACAAAGTCGGCAAGGTCGTCGCCGTTCTAGGTGTTGCATCCTGTATCGCTCTACTGGTTTTCATGATACTAGATCCGTCTCTACTCTATAACAGCATTACACTTAGCGAAAGCACTGGCAATGTTGTCCACCTCCAGCACAACATCTACAATTATCTCTATATTTCATACTTTATTGTCACCTGTCTAATCTATATGATTGGTATCTGGTACAATGCTCGCCATGCCAAATCTCCTGCCCTCAAAAAAGCACATATACTAGTTCTAATCGGCTTTACTATTACCGGTATCGTTTGTTTGATTTTTGACGCTATTCTATCTTTCCTTGGCAAATACGACACGGTCTGGATTGGGCCTCTCACTATGTCATTCGCTTGGATTTTGCATTATTACGCCATTCTTCGTTACCGTCTGCTTGATCTATCTGGCCGCTGGCTCAAAAATCTCTCACACGTCATCATTATGTCGCTTGCAGCTATTATCTATCTATCAATTTTCTTCGTGATTTTCATCGCGCTCTTCAAGATTCCTAGCCCTTCATCAGATGTTATCTTACTCAATGTCATCATGATCATCGTGGTGCTACTATTATTCCCAGTTCTTAACGAAGTTAGCAGTTTTGTCCGCTCACTGGCATCTGTCCATGATATTGATATGGTCTATCTAGTAAAAAAGCTAAATCTTTTATCCAAAGAATACATTAATTATCACGAGCTAGCAGGATTCCTGGCCGATCATCTTCATTTCCAATACGTAGGGCTACTAATTGATAATCGTCTCTATGGTTCAACCGCTTCCAAATTAGCATCCGCCGAACTCAATAAAATCGGCAATCTCAAGATCAAGGATAATTCTATCTGGGCCAACCCAAACGAAGACATCCGTCAAATCTTGAAAAAACACAATATCGAAGGAATTGCCGAGCTACGTGACCCAGCCGGCAAACCTGTAGCCAAAATTCTCCTCGGTAGACCTCTGGGCAATATTACATTTTCTAGTCGCGACATGCATTCTCTAGAGACCGCATTTGTACTAATCGCACACGCTATCGAAACAGACAAAGAACCTGGGCAAATTTAATTACTTATGCTAAAATAGGAATAATATGGTGGGAAAAACTTCAGTAGAAATACCAGACAATCATCCTCTTAATAACATTGAGGATGTGGAAGAATTTTACGATGCGATTAACCGTCGTCATCTGACTCAGGCTATTTCCAAAGATCGCCCATATACCTATTGGACAATTGAACTATACGATAAGAAAAACGGCATCCGTGGTGGTGGTGGGCTTGGAGTCCTCGCTGCCGATACTCGTAGAGTGGCCGAGCAGAGCAATGTGCCTTTTGTTCTGCTGACTCCTTTCTATCCTAGCGAGCAACATCAGCACTACATCAAAGAAGGCGATAATTTCCGCAACTACACTACTCACGAACAAGTAGATTACGTCCAATATGGCTACAATTTTGTCGATACTGTTATTATCAAAGGTAATGGCCAGATCATTAGCCTGGATGTGATAGAAAAGAACCTCGGCAGTACCAAGATAGTCTGTATCACCGAGCCAGGATTTGGCGAATTATACTCTGGAGAATCTGGCGGCGACCACCGTTTGTTCCAAGAAGTAGCTCTAGGTTTTGGTGGCTATCAAGCCTTGAAACTTGCCGGGCTTCGTCCATCAATTATCCAGCTAAACGAAGTAGCAACTTTCTTTGCTGCTCTAGCGCGCCTAGATGAGCTCGCAAGCAACGGCATGGATTTCTATGAATCTGTCGTATATACTCGCAAGCATACATTATACACCAATCACACCCTGGTTCAGGCAGCTGAGGCCGAGTTCTCTTACGATCAGTTTGAACGTTTTGTTTTCCCAAATCTCAAATCACCGGCCGTCAAAAAATGGCTATCTGACAAGTTTGAAGATGGTCGCATCCGTCTATCTACCGTTACAATCGAAATTGCCGAGCTCAGAAGTGGCGTATCCAAGTTGCACGCTAGAGTCGCCAATTATCACGATCTAGCTGGCAACAAAGTCAAATTCAAAGCAATTACTAATGGCATTGATATCCCTACATGGACTTCTGCCGGTATCGTCAATTATCTCAGCCAAAAGGGAATTATTGACAAATTCTATCTACCAGCCGAAGGCTACAAAGAAAAAATCGAAGAGATTACCGCCGATGATATCCGCCAACTCAAGGCTAGAGGCCGCGACGAACTAAACGCAGTTTTGGGTCATCGTCCAGACCAATATGGAAATTATCTCAAGATTCCAGAAAATGCCATCCTGTTCCAGTTCAAACGCCGCTTTGTTGATTATAAACGCCCGTGGTTGCCATTCTCTCGTCCAGAGACTTTACGTGATATTCTAGAAAAGCACAATGCTTACTATATTCTCTGTGGCCGTGTCCACGAAGGTGATTTAGAGATGTCGAAAAAGCTCGAAAAGGTACTAAAAATCGTCGATAGCGATCCAGTCTTGCGCGAGAGAGTTCATTATCTACCAGATTACGATGAAGAGCTTGGCCGTGCATTATCAATTGGCGCTAATGTGTCAATTAATAACCCTATCGTAGGACTAGAAGCCTGTGGCACATCTTGGATGAAAGATATTGCCAACTTGGGGTTACTTGTCAGTACTCATGATGGTGGTGTAGCAGACTGCCCTCCAGACTCATATCTCAATATCGCCGGAGAAAACGAAGAAGCAGAGTTAGATTCACTCTATGCTCGCATGGAAGAAGCTGCTTCGGCTTGGGAAAATGATTTCGATCTTGAATTCCTAGTCAAAAAAGAACTAAAAAATTACTTACCTGTGATTTCTGGCACTAGAATGCTCAAAGATTATCTAGATTATTTGTTCTAGATCTAA
>JAFWEB010000047.1 GCA_017515925.1 Candidatus Saccharimonadota bacterium
AATTAGTCATCCCAGTCCATCTCAACGAAAAGGGAAGTGAATACACTCTTGGCATCCGCATGCGAGAAAGCAATTTACTACTACATCGCGCCACTTGGTCAGCACCAATTGTCGCTGCTGTTAATACCGTTCAGCTCACTGGTGAGACATATCGTGGTCTCTGGACCATGGTCAAATCCTTAGGGTCAGGCATCATCAAACAATTTAGTTTTGACGAATCAACCAGGAGCCAAGGCGCATCAGAACTCAAGACCGTAGGTGATTCCGTCTCTGGCCCTGTTGGCATCATTGGTGTATTATTCCCGGCATCAGTTGAATCTGGCCCCACCACGCTTGCATTCCTCGCGGCGCTGATTTCTGTATCGCTTGCTTGTATGAATGTTCTTCCTATTCCTGCACTAGATGGCGGTAGATTTACTTTGATCGCGCTATTTCGCCTCCGCAAGAAAACTCTTACCAAAGAAACCGAAGAAAAAATCGTGGCACGCGCATTTATCTTTCTATTGATTTTAATTGCTATCGTCACCGTGCTTGATATTACGAGGTTCTTCTAAAGGAGGTGGTATGAAGAGGACGAAAAAGAAAGAAGTATCTGAAGTAGAGCCAGAAAAAAATCGCAAAATTCCGACTTGGCTAATGGCAGTAATTTTGTCGCTCTGGGCAGTAGGCGTAATGGTGGTTACCCAGGTAATAATAGGATTAATTTTCCGCTGGATTATCCCTAAGCACATGATTTCTGCTCCCTGGGTCAATTCGCTCTATATTTTGATTTCTGATTTGCTCAGCGTATTTATTATTCTATTCGTTCCATATCGCCATAAAAAGCACTCCATTCGCAAAGATTTGGGACTGCTAGATTTGCCAAAATGGAGCGATCTGATTATTGCGCCAGTTGGCTATTTTGTCTATCTTTTGTTATCATATCTGCTGTTCAGAATTTTTAGTGTTTTTCCTTGGTTCAATCCAGAACAGACCCAGAATCTAGGATATAATTATAGTCTACTATTTGGCGGGGAAAGGATTTTTGCACTGATAGTTCTACTAGTTATAGTGCCAATCATTGAAGAAGTCGTATTCCGTGGTTTTCTCTATGGCAAACTCAAGAAATTATTCCTAGACAAATGTAAAAAATCTAAAAAACTTGTATCAAAAGCTAATATGATTGCTATTATCGCTGCAACTCTGATTGTTTCTATCGTCTTTGGCGCCATGCATGGGCAATGGAATGTAGGTGTGGATGTATTTGCAATGAGCGTGATTCTTTGTCTTATGCGTGAAATCACCGATTCAATTTATCCAGGTATCTTGGTCCATATTCTAAAAAATACTTTGGCATTCTTCGTGCTTAGCACGATGCTCTATTAACCACACTCATCTTGGCACCTCCCAGATAATGTGGTAAAATATCCCTATGAAATTATCACATTCTTTTATTAAAACTCTGCGTGATGCACCAAAAGACGAATCCGCTCGTTCTGCTCAATTTTTAATCCGCGCTGGATATGTCCACAAGGAATTAGCCGGAGTTTATGATTATCTGCCGCTAGGTCTTCGCACCCTCAATAATATTGAAAATATCATCAGGGAAGAATTAAACAAAATCGGCTGCGAAGAAGTCCGTATGTCTGCTTTGCAAAATCCTGCCCTCTGGGAAAAGACCGGTCGCTGGAGCGACCAAGAGGTAGACATTTGGTTCAAGACCGAGCTATCCGCCGGTGGCGAGCTAGGCCTAGCTCCTACTCACGAAGAGCCTATGACTGATATGTTGAAAACTTATATTAAGAGCTATAAAGATCTTCCACTTTATGTCTACCAATTCCAGACTAAATTCAGAAACGAGCTTCGTGCCAAATCCGGCATCATGCGCACTCGCGAATTCTTGATGAAAGATCTATATTCTTTCTCCGCAGACGAGGAATCACATAACGAGTTTTATCACAAAGTAGAAGATGCCTATAAACGTATTTATGAGCGTGTGGGTCTTGGCGACTGCACTTATCAGACTTTCGCTTCTGGTGGTATTTTCTCTAAATTCTCACACGAATTCCAGACTGTTATCCCTGTAGGCGAGGATACTATTTATTACAACAAAGATAAATCCGTAGTATTGAACGAAGAAGTTAAGCTTCCAGAAGTCATGGAAGAGCTAGGCGTCAAAGAAGGTGACCTAGAATCTGCCCGTGCTGCCGAAGTTGGTAATATTTTCACCTTGAAATATAAATATTCCGATCCACTAGATCTCAAATTCAACGACAAAGAGGGAAAAGAGCAAACCGTCTTCATGGGTTGCTATGGCATTGGTGTCTCCCGCGTGATGGGTGTAATTGCCGAGAAGTACGCCGACGACAAGGGTCTAGTCTGGCCAGTAGAAGTTGCACCATACTATATGTATGTCGTCCCAATTGGCGAAGAAGGCACAAAAGTCGCTACCGAGCTAGAATCCAAATTCCCAGAATCCATTCTCCTAGATGATCGCGACGCTCGTCCTGGTGAAAAATTTGGCGATGCCGAACTAATGGGTATTCCTTTCCGCGTGGTCATTTCTGACAAAACTCTAGCTGAAGGAAAGGTGGAGCAACTAGACCGCCAGACCGGAGAGCAAAAACTATTGACACTAGACGATTTAACCGCTATACTATCTGGGTATGAAAAAGACCGTTAGTCTAACCAAACAAGGAAAACAAGATTTAGAAAAAGAGCTAGAAGCTCTAATTGCTCGTCGTCCACAGATTGCTGAGCGTTTGCAGATTGCTCGTTCTTTTGGTGATCTCTCTGAAAATCAGGAATACACCGATGCTAGAAGCGAGCAAAAAACCGTTGAAAATCGCATTGGCGAAATTGAAGAAATCTTGAAAAATGCCAAGGTTATCTCTAATACATCCCATAATAAAGTATCTATGGGTGCCGAGGTAACAGTCACACTTGCCGGCAAGCGCCACAAATATTCTATCGTTGGTCCAGTAGAAGCAGATCCATTGAACGGTAAAATCTCTGATAAATCACCGATCGGTCAAGCTCTGATGGGTAAAGTTGTAGGTGATACCTACCAGCTCCCAAACGGCAACAAGGGTAAAATCGTCGAAATTAACTAATTTCTTCCATTAACGTTTTTAGTTAAAAACTATTGACTTTTTTGTTGATGTGTGCTATAATTTAAGTATGATGAACCTTTGTCTCTACAGAGGTAAATAGCATATTTAACAGGGGAGAGAATTCATTAAAGTCCCCCATTATTATAGTTTTTAGCATTTTTTCGTTAATTCGTTTGAATAAATCGCGATTTTTCGCAAAAAACTAGCAAACTTCTAATGGACTTTTAGATATATGTATCGACAATAATTTCCCTTTGATTGTTCGCTCGAGGCGAATATCAGATTATTGATCGATACACCCCCCCTTCAACGAGGTAAAGGGGCGATATCAGTGCCTTCAAAGTAATATCTACTATAGTAGATAACATCCTAAATTTTCCCTAAATACTTAGGGCTACTGGCCCTACACTGATTTTCACCACTTTCCCTCACCCCAGGGTATGCAATCCCCCTATTGCACACCCGCTACCATACCATGCGGCCCGATCCCCTCGGGCCGCTTTACTTTTGCCAAAATGCTTATGGAGCCTCCCTAGTCATCAAGGGATAGATGTGTTATAATAATCGCATGACAACATTAGCTGATTATAGAGACGAGCGTCTCCGCAAACTCGAAGAAATCAAAAATCTTGGTATCGATCCATACCCAGCGAAATCTACTCGCACCACCCATATCGACCAAATTCTAAATGATTTTGATGCTTTGAACGAGAAAACAGTAACCATTACTGGGCGTATCACCGCTATTCGCAGTTTTGGTAAATTGGCTTTTGTAAAAGTTCGTGATTATTTTGGTGAAGTCCAAATTTTTATGCAGCAAGAAGATCCGCAAGACGGGCTGTTTAATACTAAGCGTCTAAAATTACTTGATACCGGTGATTTTATTGAGGCTACTGGCAAAGTTGGAAAGAGCAGTACTGGTGAGATTTCTGTATTTTGTAATCAGCTGAGACTTCTCACTAAGGCTCTCCGCCCACTTCCAGGACGTGATGGTTTTACCAATAAAGAAGAGCGCTATCGCCGTCGCTATGTAGATATGAATGTAAACACTGAGGTGCGCGATCGTATGGTGCGCCGCAGCAAATTCTGGCAAGCAACTCGTGATTTCATGAACAAACATGGTTTTATTGAAGTGAATACCCCTGTCCTAGAACATACCACTGGTGGCGCTGATGCTACACCATTTGTCACTCATATGGATGCGCTAGACGAAGATTTCTACCTTCGTATCTCTCAGGAATTACCATTAAAACGCCTGCTTGGCGCTGGCTTTGAAAAGGTCTATGATATTGGTCCTAGATTCCGCAATGAAGGTGTAGATGATGAACATTTACCAGAACACATTGCATTTGAATCTTATGCTGCTTATGAAGATTACGAAGACGGTATGAAACTATATGAAGACATGATTAAGTACGTCGCCAAAGAAACTTGGGGCACACTACAGTTTAATGTAGGTGGTTTTGAAATCGACCTAAATAACGGCGGCAAGCCATGGCCGCGCGTAAAATACGCCGATCTTTTGAAAGAGAAATTTGATATTGATGTCTTTAATCCGGATCGTAAGAAAATGGAGCAAATCTTGCGCGATGATTTTGCTAAATCTGCCGACCGAAACGACAGCGCTGCCAAAAAGAATCTAGAACACACTCTAGAAGTTGCTTCTGACGCTAGATTAATTGATGCAATTTGGAAGATTATCCGCAAAAATTCCGCTGGTCCTTACTGGCTGATTGAAGAGCCGCTTGCACTTAGTCCTCTAGCAAAGCTGGTTCCAGAAAATCCACTCGTCACCCAGAGGTTTCACCCAATTATTGCCGGTACTGAGATGGGAAACGGCTATTCTGAGTTAAATGATCCGCTAGATCAATTAGAACGCTTCAAAGAACAGCAAGCCATGCGTGATGCTGGTGATTCTGAGGCACAAATGCTCGATATGGATTTTGTCGAAATGCTAGAATACGGTATGCCTCCTGCTTGTGGTTGGGGCAATAGTGAACGCAATTTCTGGCTACTAGAAGGCGTATCTGGCCGCGAAGGTGTGCCTTTCCCAATTATCAAATCTAAATAATATGTTATAATACCTGCAAATGCAGGGAGAATATTTTAATTCGTTACCACGCGACATTAGAAAGTATTTTTTGATTCTCAGTCCCGATTTTCCAGAGTGGCTTGAGGATTATATTGCCACGCCCGCAATGCAGAGGCTCAGCCATGTCTCCCAAATGTGTGGAACTAATTTCCTCAAACTATATGATACACCTAGAGAATACAGCATTTTGGATCATAGCGTTGGTACTGCACTGATTGTTTGGCATTTCTCTCGCGATCAAAAACAAACTCTTGCTGCATTATTCCATGATATTTCCTCACCCGCCTTCAAACACTGCATTGATATCATGAATGGTGACGCCAAGAATCAGGAATCCACCGAGAAATCCACCTACGACACTATCAAATCTTCGTCCGAAATTTGTAAGTTGCTTCGCCGCGACCATATTAGACCAAAAGAAGTTGCCGACTATCATCAATACCCAATTGCCGACAACGACAGCCCTAGGCTCTCTGCAGATCGGCTAGAATATAACTTTATGAACGCATATCTAGTACGAGATTATGGGGCCAAACTACCACTTTCAAAAATTGCAAGGTTTTATAATAATCTAGTAATTGGGCAAAATAAAGACGGG
>JAFWEB010000048.1 GCA_017515925.1 Candidatus Saccharimonadota bacterium
ATGTCGTCGAAATCAAATTGACCCGAAGTCTCCAAATATTCCTCGTATTTTTTCATGATATTGGCAAGGCTGAGCAGGCGTAAATTGGCCAAGTAACTTTTCAATCTCCATTGACCATTGTTGTCGATTTCGCAATTTTTACCTTTCCAGTCGGAAAGCGGTTTGATGGATGGTTTTGTTTTTTCGGATTCATTCTTGATAATTAATCCCAATGCGTCTCTATAGTAATTTGCCATTGGATAAATATTACTAACGATTGGTTTATTGCTAGAATTGTCTTCAAAAATCGTAAGTATTGGTCGATAAATTCGCTCCAGGCCATCGTCAAAAGTTAGCCTCTCGCCTTTTTTGAGAGTAGAAAGAATAGCATCGACTCGCGGATTAATTTGCTCCATGTCAGCAATATTTCGTTTGGCGATTTTTTCTAGATCAGCACTATTTAGATTAGCGCGTTTTGCGGCAGAAATTGTATTCTTGATATCGTTTGTGGTGACATAGGATTTCTTCAGAATATCAAATGGTTCGAGTTTGCTCTGGATATCTTTGATGATGATTCCCTGCGTAATTGGGTCGATTGAAGAATCCAAATCACGATCAAATTCATTAGTGTAATTTTTATATTGAGCTAGGATGTCGGCGCCAAAGGCGTGGTATGTGCCAATATTGACACGTCCGGCATCTGGGCCGATGATGGAGAACAGACGCTCGCGCATATTCATAGCGCCACTTTCGGTGAAAGTTAGGCAGAGGATGGTTTCGGGATTTGCATCGGTCTCTTTTAGGATGTATTCTACTTTTGACGAAAGAAGTTGCGTCTTGCCTGTGCCTGGTCCTGCAATGACTAGGAGTGGACCGTTCATATATTCAACTGCGGCTTTTTGTGCTTCGTTTAATTCTGCCATTTTTCCCTTCCTTTTTTATTATTGTTCAACTGCGGCTTTTATTTCACGGAAAATATTTGACGAATCAGGCAAAATGAATTCTGGTATGTTTTCCAAAGAATTGATGACGGAGACGCCTTCAACAGTTTCCTCTTCGGTGCTTTTTGCTCCATTTTTGAGTTGCTCACCGTAGCGATAATTGCGTGATCCTTCGCTGCAAGATAGAATCAAATCTTGTGCGCCACAAGATAGTTTCAGAGTTTCTTTGCTGGCACCATTAGCCTCTAAAATATCTGCCATTTCTACAATTACAGTATCAAGATAAGAAATAGGTACTGAGCCATCGCCATACATTCCAGCACCAATAGCATAGACATTTTTCAGCGCGCCACAGAGCATAATACCAAGTGTGTCTTCGGTATATTCGACCTTGATTTTTTCGGCGGAAAAAATTTGTTCGAGCAGTGGAGAGCTGGCAGTAAAGCTGATTTCTGTCACATTTAAATTGGTGTCGTCTTCGCTATCATCAGTGCTCTCGGCGCTATCTTTTAATGCGTCCAGTACGCTCTCGGCAAAAGCCGCTCCACCCAGTGCAGAAAAATCTTTGAATCTTTCAAAAGGTTTTTTAGTGAGGAATCCTTTGCTAGCACAGACTAGTGGTAAATCGTCTGGTAGTTCTGGCAAAATTTGATCATAAACTTGTGACGGCGCGACATAAATTGCCAGATCTGCTCCGTCGATTGTGTCTTTGATTTTTAACTCTGGGTATTTGATTGGGTCATAAAAACGAACTTCATGGCCATTATATTCTGCGATTTTGGCGAGCGCGCTACCAAAAACTCCCGCACCTAAAAATGTGATTTTCATATCTTAATTATAGCATGGAAGAGCTATTATTTCAGAGATAAAACGACTAGATTTTCGAGGTGTGGCGTGCGTGGGAAAAAGTTAAATGGGGTGATGGATTCAATTGTATAAGAATCGGCGAGTATTGCCACATCACGCGCCTGAGTGGCGGGATTACAAGAAAGGTAGATGATTTTTTCTGGCTTAGTCTCCAGTAATTTTTCTATCAGCTTTTTGTCGCATCCGGCTCTTGGTGGATCTAAGATTACAGTCTGGTCTGGTGCAATATATTCCAACGCCTCTTCAGATTTTGCGAGGACAGGTTTTGCAAAAGGCTCACTAGCTTCGCTACTTACTGCTTTGCAGTTGTTTTCTAGTTCTTTATATGCGAATTTGTTGTTTTCTACGAGAGTTAACTCTTTTCCATGCGCAACGGATAGCCCAATCGTGCCGACACCAGAATATAAATCCAATACTTTTTTAGAACTAATGTGTTTTTTGATTTCTGATAAGGCCATTTCATATACTGGTAGATTGATCTGGAAAAATCCGTTTGGCGAATAAGAATATTCTGTACCTAAAATTATGTCGTTTAGATTTTTGAACTCTGGATGTGGTTGATGGTTCTCGTAAAGTCCGCCAGACACTTCGCCATTTTGATTGGCACGAAGTAGCAGCGATTGATATTTGCGAGCTTCCTCACCTCTAGCATTCAAGTCGTCAACGATTTCTTGAGCTTTTTTAATAATTTCTGGACGCTCAATACTGGATCTATCTATCGGTTCTTTTCTATGGGTGCCGCGTTTATGATATGCTAATTTGATTTTTGACTCAGCAATATCCCAATAGAGAGCATATTCCATTTTGTTGCGATAACAGTATTCGTTACCGTCGGTCTGGACTTCTACTTTGCCGAGATTTTTAGAAATATCGATGTGATTCTGGCGGAACATTTCCGTCAATATTTCTTTTTTCTGGGATAGCTCATAATCGTAATTCATGATTTGCCAGGGCGAAGTAGATAGATAGCAACCATCGCGCGGGTCAATACGCTCTTTTGATAAATTATCTAGTTTTGTCGCAATTGCTTCAAAATAATGAGATTTACTTTTGGTGATAGTATAATCAATTACGGTTTCGCCAGGCAAAGCATTCCAGAAGAATCCTTTTTTGCCTTCAGAATCTACGCCGATTCCCTGGCCACCTGGGACCAGTTTTTCGATTTTAACTTTTTGGTCAGTCACATCTTTTGGTAATTTCATTAAAAATTATTATAACATAGAAAAACCGCCATGTAAAACATGACGGTTCCTCGTGAAACTAAATTAACCTTCTTCGAAAAAGAACTCCATTGGGCCATTTTCCAGCCACCACTGTTTCCAGTCCTGAATCTCTTCGACCGGAGACTCTTGGCTTGTATTGGCAAACATCTTGTCTACCTCTACTTCCAACTTCCAGTTCTCTTCCAGCTCCGGAGCGAATAATCCTTCGTAGTTGTCCCGTAGTTCTTCGTCGCCCGGAGAAAGATTGACTAGTGTCCTTCCGATAATTCGGAGGATTTCGTCAATGTATTCTCTGCGATCAATTGAGCAAGAACAGAAGAACTGCCCATCCGTATTAGGGAGAATCATACACTTCGTATTGTGGAAGCGTTTCTTCTCTACGATACGTGACTTAGAAAGTGGTGTGATGGTCTTTTGATTCAACGAATCTTCAACCATCGCCTCTGCCAAATCGTCGGTATTGTCTTTGCAATTGACGACGGTTGGCTCTTCAATATTTATCCTGAATATTGTTCTTGGTTCCATCTCCTCTCTTCTTCCGGTGAGGATTACAGTTCCTTTTAATTCTTTACTCTCCAGGAAGTAGTCGAGTGCACCAATTACGGCAGAAATTTCCTCCGTAAACATGGTACTGTCGGGCAGAGCAAAAACTTCTAACAACTCAATTCTAGCCATTGTGAATCCCTCCTTCACAGTGTGATATTTCGGCTTCACGATTTAAAGGTGCAAAATCAAGCCGATTGACCTAACTTATCTTATTATATCACACTTACGCTAAAAAGTCAATGTTACTCGTAACGCAGAGCGTCGATTGGGTCTTTCTTGGATGCGCGGCGAGCCGGCGCAGTGCCTGCGATAAAGGCAATTAGCATAATAATGCCGGTAATAATTGCCATATTGAGCGGCTTAAAGATTACAAGCTCAAAGGTTGGGAAGCTAGAAAGGAAAGTCTCGTGTGCGACGGTATTAGCGACGGTACCAACTAGCATAGAAACTAGAATTCCTACGACTGATCCCCAAAATCCAAGCAAAATCGCCTCCATTGAAAAGCTAAAGAATACGCTCTTATTGCTCATACCCATAGCTTTCATCAAACCAATTTCGCGGGTGCGTTCTTGGACGGACATGAACAATGTATTGATGATGCCAATAGCTGCAGCTAGTAATGCGATGCCGCCAAAGATATTAAATACGACTAGGATAGCGTCAAAGAATGTACGGATCATACCCACGGTATCGTCCACAGTAATGAACTCGTAGCCGATTTCTTTGAAAGCTTTGCGTATATCGTCCATTTTGTCAGGCTCTACTTCGCCTACGGCAAAGTAAATGTCACGGCTGGATTCTGGTACTCCCTCCATCGAGAGTTCGTACAAAGCTTCATCAAATGCTTTGCTGATGTGTAAATCTCCATCCATGGTGAGTACGCCTGGAGCTTGGACGCCGACGATTGTACCAGTTACAGTAGCCAGACAATCATTTGGCGTGAGATAACATTTGGCGGTTTGCTTGATGCCGATTTCTACGGTCTTGCCAAGTGCATCTTCGGCATTAGTTAGACCTAATGGGCCGAGCCAATCTTCATTAATGATGATTTCGCGAGCATCAGAACTGTCATCCGGCATACGGCCAGCCGATAGATCTACATTAAACCCGCTGATTGGGAAGTATTCTACAGTGACATTATATTTTTTGTTGTCACCTTCGCGCTTCATCCATTCGGTGCTGAGCATATGAAAGACTTCTAGGTTTTTGACGCCGTCTACTTCTTTCATTTTCTGAAAATCTGCATCA
>JAFWEB010000049.1 GCA_017515925.1 Candidatus Saccharimonadota bacterium
CCCAATTTGTGTGAGGTGGGTCGCGCTTCCGGGGCTTCCCCGGTATCTGGTAAAAGAAGCGTTATGGGGTATCCAAAGATCCCCTAGCCGAGTTAGGTAGTGCCCACCCATACCTAACTCGACCAGGGGATTTTTGTTGCTCAAAAATCATCCCAATCCGGCTCAAAACGCTAGCGCTTGACAAGTATGATATTATAGAATATATGAGCACAAAAAACCTAGTGATCGTAGAGTCGCCTGCCAAGGCAAAAACGATTGAAAAATACTTAGGAAAAGATTACAAGGTAATGTCATCTGTTGGCCATATCCGTAAGGATACCAAAGTTGATGTTGCAAATGATTTTGCTGTCACTTACGAAATTGACGAAGGACACAAAAAAATCGTCTCTGATCTGAAAAAAGCCGCCAGTTCCGCTAAGACAATCTGGCTCGCAACCGATGAAGACCGCGAAGGAGAAAGTATCTCTTGGCATCTGATAGAAGTGCTCGATTTGCCAAAAAATACCAACCGTATTACTTTCCACGAAATCACCAAACCAGCCCTAGAAGAAGCCGTCAAACATCCTAGAAAGGTAGATATGAGCATGGTTTCTTCTCAGCAAGCTCGTCAGACACTTGATATGCTGGTAGGTTATGATTTATCAGGGGTAGTTCGTAGAAAAGTCCCTGGTGCCATCTCGGCTGGTCGTGTGCAGAGCCCGGCGTTACGTCTAGTAGTAGAAAAAGAGCGCGAAATAGAGAAATTCCAGGGTAAATCCAGTTTCAAAGTAACCGGAGATTTCGCCAAAGACGGCAAGAAAACCACATTTCCAGCCGTTTTGGACGGTGATAGCCCAGATACCGCCAAGAAGGCAGAAAACTTGCTAGAGAGCCTTGTAGGAGCCAAATATACCGTAAAAAGCATAGACGAAAACGAAGGCACCAAAGCCAACCCCGTCCCATTTGCTACCGCTGCACTCCAGATTGAGGCAAATAGCCGTCTTGGGTTCTCATCTTCTACCACCATGCGTGCCGCTCAGGGGCTATACCAAGCCGGTCACATTACTTATCATCGTACAGATTCATTGAATCTTTCTCAGCAAGCTCTTGGCTCGATTGCAAAATATATAGAGGAAAAATACGGCAAAAATTACCTTCAGGTGCGCCATTTTAAGACTAAATCTGCCGGCGCTCAAGAGGCTCACGAGGCTATCCGCCCTACTCATATAGAGGTAGAAGAAGCCGGAAATAATACTTATGAACAGAAATTATATAAGCTGATTCGTTCCCGTACTTTGGCTACCCAGATGGCAAATGCTAGAGTCAATCGTACCACCGTAAAGCTCGTTGCTGATAATTCTAGAAAAACCGCCTTTATCGCTAAGGGTGAGGTGGTGATTTTCGACGGATTTTTGAAGGTTTATGGCAATTCCAAGGATGTTAACCTCCCAGAATTAAAGGTTGGCGATCTCTGTTATTCAGAAAAAATCATCGCTCACGAGACCTTTGAGCGTCCACCTGCTCGCTACACCGAAGGTTCTCTGGTGAAAAAACTCGAGGAACTAGGAATTGGCCGCCCATCCACCTATGCCTCTATTATGAATGCTATCCAAGCCCGTGGCTACGTCGAAAAAGGCGAATCCGAGGGCGTAGAAAGGGAAGTTACAGAGGTGATTCTGATGGGAGATCGCGTCGCAACAGATAAGGTGAAAGAAAAATCCGGTTCCAATAAAGGCAAACTCCTACCTACCCCTGTTGGTGAGCTAGTTTCTGACTTTTTGACCGATCATTTCGACCAGATTGTAGACTATGGCTTTACCGCTGACGTAGAGAGTAAACTAGACAAAATCGCCGAGGACAAACTAGACCGTGTATCGATGTTAAAATCCTTCTATACGCCATTTTCTAAGCTAGTAAAGGGTTCTGCTGATATTGCCCGTTATAATAATTCCAATTCGCTCGGAAAAGACCCTGTAACAGGGAAAAATATCTACGCCAAAGTTGGCCGAAACGGTGGATTTATCCAGCTGGGCGAAAACGAAAAAGAATCTGGCGAAAAGCCTCGTTTTGCACCGCTTCCAGATGGTGTAAATGTCAAAAATGTCACTCTGGATCAAGCTATCAAGCAGCTAGCCTTGCCATCTCTTCCTCGCGTACTTGGTACAGCCAAAGATGGAACAGAGATAATTGCCGCATCTGGCCCATTTGGACCATACCTAAAAGCTGGCAAGTACAATATCCCAATCAAAGATTACGATCCATACACTATCTCAATGAAAGAAGCCGAGCCTCTGTATAAGAAAAAGGTGGATTCTATCATTGCTGACTGGGGTGATATCATGATAATTGTAGGTGCCTATGGACCATATATTAAGGGTCCAGGCCGTCGCAATAATGCCAAAATCCCAGACGGAACCGACCTAAAGAAGATTACTCGCGCTGAGGCTGAAAAGATCCTAGCCGAAAAGCCAAAAGGCACCAGAAGGCCCGTCAAACGAAGCCGTAGCAAGAAAAAATAGGCAATTTTCATCTGTTATTTAGGCGTAATAACCATAACTATTACGCCTTTTTTCATGTATTTTTTAAAGTTTTACAAAATATATTATTGACAACTCCAAAAATGTGGTAAAATAGAACATAGAAAGTCATATTTAACACATTGACATTTGGCACAAATTATGCTATCATAAGCTAAATGAATAATACTAACAGGGGTGGAATAAAGGAATATTTTCATGGACCAAAATGCGGATGCAATCGCAAAAGCGATTAAAGGCAGCCTAAATATCATAGAACAAGACCGCGAAAAAGAAATTATTTCTCGTCGTTTTGGACTAAATGGGCAGAAAGAAACACTAGAACAAATCGGTGACATGCTTTCAATTACTAGGGAACGTGTTCGCCAACTAGAAAAAGCAATTCTTATTCGCCTCCGCGTTTGTTCCGAAGAAGGTGAAATCGCCGATCTAGCAGCCGCTGAAAAGATTATCATCCGCAATCTTACAGAGACTGGCCGCATCGCCCGCGTTTCTACCCTCGCCGACAAGATTTATGGCCGCCAGTCAACCGAGGCAGAACGTGCAGAACTTGCTTTCATTGGAAATATTTCATCCCAACTTACAACTATTGAAGAAACAGATCAATATTACCCTGCAATTGGTATCGCAGAATATGGCGACGCTGCCAAAGTCAAGAAAAAACTAGACGAAATCATCTCTCTTATCAAGAGCAACAAAAAGCCAATGACTCTAGATGAGCTTGATAATAAACTTACTTACGAGCACCCATCTCATATTGAGGCTATCGCTTCTATTTCTAAGCAACTTTCTACTCTAAATGGTCTCTGGGGCTTGGCTAAATGGCCAACTGTCAATCCTAAGAACATCCGTGACAAGATTTTTGTTGTACTAGAAACCAAAAAAGAGCCAATGCATTTTGCTGACATCGCCAAGGCTATTTCCTCATCTGATTTCAAGAGGAAAAATGTCACCGTTCAGGCTATCCACAACGAACTAATCAAAGACGATCGTTTTGTTTTGATTGGCCGCGGTATTTATGCACTTGATTCATGGGGCTACAAAAAGGGAACTGTATCTGATATCATCTGTGATATTTTGAAAAAAGCTAAAGAACCACTTTCTCGCGAAGAGATCGTCAAACAAGTCCTCCACGCTCGTAAAGTCAAAGAAACCACCATCCTTCTCAACTTGCAAAACAAGAAGTATTTCAAGAAGGTTGGCAAGAATGCTTACGAATTAGCTGAATCAGCTAAATAATCTCTGGCAATTCTAATCCCTTTATGCTAAAATAAAGTTGTACATTATGCTAGCAAACATCATTCACTTTATTTTAATGCCGATAGTCTGGATACCGATTGTTGCTGTCTTAGGTTTTTTGACCTATAGAAATTACAAAAAGATTAATCGTCTCAAAGTCATCAATGTCGATGCAGTGCTTTTGATGCTCGAAATTCCACGCACCAACGACAAAAAAGAGCTCGCTGCTGAGCAGCTATTTGCTAGCCTTCACGGTATCTTGCGTGACAAATTGGAAATGAAAAATTCCGGCGGCGTACAAGAGCATCTGTCTTTTGAAATCGTCTCTACTGGTGGGCAAATTCGTTTCTATGTTTGGACACCAAAGGTGTTACAGAGTTTCGTCGAGGGGCAGATTTATGCTCAATATCCTACTGTTCAGATTCACAAAGTCCAGGACGATTATGTTGATGTTAGAGATAAATACCAGGTAGTCTATACCTCTGAGATAGTTTTGACGGAGAATGACGTCCTCCCAATCAAGACTTTCGAAAACTTCGAAGTAGATCCACTTGCTGGTATTACTGGTACACTTGCCAAACTCAATCCTGACAAAGATGAAGAGCTCTGGATCCAAATTCTCACCCGTCCTATCCCTGACGATTGGCACAAATCCACTACTGATAAATGGGTCAAACAGGTCAAATCTGGCCAAAAAAATCTGAGAATCCTAGGTATAGACTGGGTCTGGCTAATCTCGGCCCTTGGTGCACTATTCCGCCCACCACAGAGTGGTCCAAATGGCGAACCAGTGAAAGTCGAATTATCCGAACGCGCCAAGACTCAAATCGAAAAAGCCGAAGAAAAAGCTACCAAGTTGGGCTATGCTGTCAAAATTCGTTTGGCATACCTTGGCTCTGATCAGACCGACGCCAAACTCAATATGCAAGCCTTAGTCGGTACATTCAAGCAATACAATTCTACCAATCTCAATGGATTCACCTCCATTGGCGGCACTTTTGATCGCGCCGCTCTCGATAGCTACAAACTCCGTCAATTTACCGATAACGGATTTATCCTCAATATCTCTGAGCTAGCATCAGTATATCATCTACCACACACCTCTGTGGAGACACCTAATATCGTCTGGGCTACTTCAAAAACTGCCGAGCCGCCTGCATCACTTCCGCTTATCACTGGCAACGCCGAACATGACCGCGATATTTCCGCCTTTGGTCTGACAAATTTCCGTGGTATCAATCACCAGTTCGGCATGCTTCGCCGCGATAGATCCCGTCATGTCTACATCATCGGTCAAACTGGTGCTGGTAAGTCTGGCATGCTAGAACTTTTCGCACTCTCTGATATTTTCTATGACCAGGGCTATTGTATTATTGACCCACATGGTGATTTTGCCATTAATAACCTTCGTTTTGTCCCAGAAAAACGTATCAAAGATGTGATTTATTTCAACCCAGCTGATGTTGAGTTCCCAGTCGCATTTAACCCACTTGAAATCACCGATCCATCCAGAAAACCAAATGTCTGTTCCGAAGTAATCGGCGTGCTAAAACGCATGTTTGGTGACTCTTGGGGTCCTAGACTAGAACATATCTTGCGCTACACCTTGCTAGCTCTGCTTGATCGTCCAGAGACTACTTTGCTCGATATCTCCCGCATGCTAACAGATAAAGAATTCAGAAAAGAAACGCTTGACTATTGTAAAGATGTCACCGTGCTTCAATTCTGGAAACACGAATTTGGTCAATGGAACGAGAAACAGGTCAACGAATCTATTGCGCCAGTACTAAACAAGGTAGGCGCCTTCACCGCCAACCCTATCATTCGCAATATCATTGGTCAGCCAAAATCCAGCTTTGATGTACGCCGTATTATGGACGAAGGGAAGATCCTGGTAGTCAATCTATCTAAAGGTCTAATCGGAGAAGATAATGCCGGCATTCTAGGTGCCTTCCTAGTTACAAAAGTCCAACTAGCCGCTATGAGCCGCTCTGATATTCCAGATGTGGCCGATCGTCGTCCATTCTATCTCTATGTAGACGAGTTCCAGAACTTTGCTACCGATTCTTTCGCCGTAATTCTATCTGAGGCTCGCAAATACGGGCTTAATCTCACCGTTGCTAACCAATACATTTCCCAGATGACCGACTCTGTCCGCGATGCGGTATTTGGCAACGTTGGTACTACTATTTCTTTCCGCGTATCTGCCGACGATGCACCACTTCTATCCAAGCAATTTGAGCCAACCTTTGAAGCGCAAGATCTACTCCAAATGAACAACCGCAATTTCGTCATCTCTATGATTATCAACGGGGAAAAGGTCCCAGCTTTCTCTGCTACTACTCTGTCTATTCCAAATACTCCAAAAGACAATTTCGACGCAATTGTTGCATCCTCTCGCGAGAAATATTCCCGCAAACGCGCCGATGTAGAGAAGGAAATCAAGGATACTATCGAACAAGCAGAGAAATACAAGCAAATCCTCTCTGACTCCGGCAGGGAAGCAGGCATGGCAGGCAATCAGGGGTCTACCTCTGGTACACCAGTGAGCAAAACTGATTTCGTGTTCCAGTCCAACAAGCCTTCCAAATCTCAGCAAAAGCCATTCACGCCTACTCCAAAAGATGATTTCAAGAAGTTGAAAGTTTCACCAAACACCGCCGAAGACAAGACTGATCGTCCAGGACTCAAAGATCTCGGCCGCCTAGTTGCCGAAGCTGAAGCCGCTACCGCGCCAGAAAAACCAGCCGAAAAGGGAACTGGACGTATGCCAGTCCAAGGTGAGCAGCGCATCGATCTAGCCAAAAAAGCCAAAGAAATCCACAAAAACAAGCCTCATAAACGCTACGGTTATTCTCGTCATTACAAGAAAAAACCGAACAATAGACCTCAGCAAAAATCTTAAAATTTGTTCGGCTCTACCCCTGTCAAACACCTCTTGTTTTTTGATAACGCTTATGCTAATATAGAAAGCGTAACCATTGTTGTCTCAAACAAAAACGAGGTGAAAAACATGGAAAAGAACATTATTAGGTGCATGGATTCTATTGCGCGCAAAGCAATCAAATCTATAACAATGATAATGGCAGTAGCATCTGTTGTCATACTTGGTATGACAGTAAATGCGAAAGCAGAGACAAATAGCAATATCGCTTTTTATCTGGCGATGCAGCCTGCCAATGTTCAGGCTCACATTGCAAAGCAGGGCGTTAATATTTCAGTTGTTAACGAGCTGCCTTGGACTTCGTCAGATCTAGCCATAACCTATGCTTATACTACAATGCACGGTACGCAGGATGTTATTACCGGTATTGATATAGTAATTAAGTCTGGTTATGAAAGTGCTTTGACTCATGAGGTGGGTCATTGTATATCAAACTTAGGTAATATACGTTACTACTATGCCACTACGCCTGAGTTTCAGGCAATCTGTGCTGCGGAATGCAGGAATAGTTTATACGTATCGTCACAGGGATGGGATAACCCCATTGAATATTTTGCATGTGCATACGATGCATATATCAATTTCCCGCAAGCATTGAAGAAGTATCATCCGCTAACGTACAATTACATACAGGCGGTCGTAGCTCAGACCAATTAGCTATCGTAGTAGTACCTTAATTAGCTACGCTATTGCGCGCGCGTAGAAATATTTGGTTGCACCAAACCAGGGAAGGCAGGGAAGATCACCCTGCCTTTTTCATGAAAATATTGAAACCTTTATGCTTATGCGTTATACTGGTTATGTAAACATTTGTTTTTGTACATTGAGAGCGAGGTGAAAAAAATGAAAAGAAAATTTTCTATAGTGGTGGTGCTGATTTTAATCTGCGCCTTTTTTATTGGCTCAGTACCAGTATCCGCTGCAACCAGCCAAGACACTTTGGCAATCTTCATAAGTGGTCAACCAGATAATGTTAAGAATTACTTGGCCAGGACAGGGGTGACTTACGAGGTGATGGATACGTTGGTAGGTGCACCAACCGAACCAGGCCGCTATACCCTGGGCTACACTAATACTTATGTGATTAATGGCGCAGTTACTGGCTGCAAAATCTATCTGATGCGTGGATACGAAGACAGAGTAATCCACGAGATCGGCCACGTAGTGTCTCATTACAATGGCGTGCCTTTTTACTGGGCCAAGACGCCAGAGTTCATGCAGATATGGGCAGAAGAACGCTACAACAGTACCATGCACGACCAGGGTTACGACGATCCAGTCGAGTACTTTGCCTGCGCGTATTACACGTATTTTACTTGCAGGAAATATCTGAAGAGCTCTTGCCCTAAGACTTACACTTATATTCAGAATGTAATCGCTAACACAATTTAGTTTCACTATTCGACTCACTAGAAATGGGGCAGGGAAATACGCCTGCCCTTTTTTCATGACTTTAAATCCTAACCTCTGTAGTTCCCCTGCTAATGGATGGGGTTACCCAGATTCGATGTTTCTCTACCCCTGTTTTATAGGCAGTTCTTCTCTGTTCTACCTCTATTTCGCCCCTGTTTTTATCTGTTGCTTACCTGTTCCACCCCTGTTGCACCCCTGTTATTAGGTCTGAGAGGCTCTAAGACGCGTTCTGAGCGAATTTCAAGCATGAACGTATAGGAAATCAACTTGGTGGGCAAAGCGGGAACTAGGCACACGTGAGTGGGGAAATACGGCAAATAAAAGCACAGGCGGAATCCACACAAAAAACTAGCCGCAAAAGATGATAGTTGATGCGTCTTTCGCTTTGATTTCCAATGTCGCACAATATATCTTTTACGACATTGTATCTGCAAAATATAGACGATTCAACTATCGTCCATATGGAGGCCTTTTTGGTGCATGGCCGGGAGAATTGCTGGGTTTATGTGCATTTCTAAACGCGCGTGCGTGGATTTGTATTTGGATTTTTATGCGCGTATTAATACTTGTAGATAGATTCGCAGACGCCCACAGCAAGTCTAAATTGGCCGGCCGAGCACTCGCGGCCCAAGTTTCTACAAACTAATGAATCTTAGATCGTAAATTCAATTAAAATCCGCTTCAGGGGTGC
>JAFWEB010000050.1 GCA_017515925.1 Candidatus Saccharimonadota bacterium
ATGAGAGGGAAAAGCATGCAGGAGTACCATCGGCAAATTACACGCTATATGTATTGGATTCAGGATAGCATGAACGCAATGGAAAAGATGGAAGAAGAAAAAGCGCAAAAATGGGCATACGCTGATTTGAAAAAGCGTGGGGCAATAGCATAAAAGGAGGATTGAAAAATGGGTAAAAAGGTAAACCAGGAGTATCAGCGCAAAAATGGGTGCAAGGTTCCTTGCTACAAAAGCAAGTACTGTGTGAATGCAAGTCCCATTTGGGTATCCGATGACATGTCCGGCAAAATGGATGGAATCCCATCGGTGAGTACATCATGCCTTGTAAATCCATACTGTCAAGCAAGAATGAAAAATGGTGAGATGGTATGCGCACATTGTTTTGCCGAAACACAACAGGAAAGATACAGCGCAAGTAGGGAACATAGCATTGCGAACTATGAACTACTAAACGGAGAGATTTTACCCTTGGAAGCTTTGCCACGCTTTGGCAATGTATCTAAGGTGAGAATTGAGTCTTTTGGGGACTTGGGTAGCATTACGCAAGCGATAAACTATTTACGCATGGTAGCAATAAATCCGCATTGCACTTTTGCATGGTGGACTAAAAACCACAATTTTGTAATCAAGGCTATCGAGAGAATTGGGTACAAGCCAAAAAATCTGATCTTGGTGGCGTCATCGGTCAAATTGAATGAGGCGGCAAAGCTTCCGGCGTACTTTGATAAGGTGTTTACAGTATACGATAAAAAGACTATCGCAAGAGATAACATTCAGATTAATTGCGGTGCTAGGTCTTGCGTAACTTGCGGACGGTGCTATAGCAAGCGGACGGCTGCGGATGTGAGAGAACAGCTTAAATAAGACTATCTACAGAAACAAGAATATGGAGGATAAAAACATGGAAAACAGGAAAGTAGCAGAATGCGAATATGTCCGGCGGTGGAACGATGGTAGCGTGGATGTGGTGTTCAAGTGCTATGGCAATGGCTATGAAGAGGTAAAGAATTTCAAGACTATGGCTGCGGCTAAGTCGCAAGTAACAAAATTCCTGAATAAGTGCGCAAGAATCTACGGCTAAGGACAGAGATATAAAAATGGGGGTGAAGACTATGGTGGCAAGCAGATATTTCTACGATGGTGAGAGGGATGAAGTCATGACCGATGTGGATTTGTACCACAATTGGGTATGGTCAAAGGAAGAGGAAGAATATCCCAAATTTGCGGACTATGTGGAAGCTTGCCAATGGTACAACAATGGCACTTTGGAAGAGATAACAGGGAAAATTTTGGATGACTATTTGGACAATTATGAAAACACAGGGAAAAGGTACAGAATTTATTACTTGGAGGATGATGCGAAATTCAATATGAACGATGCTTCCAGGGCATTGGTATGCAATGTCATTGAAAACTGTTTGGATAGTTTCGATGACGATGAGTATGATGCAATCTATGTGTACATGCCTGAGTATTAAGCTGAGAGATACGGAAACGGAGGAAAAAACTATGGAATTCGTGCCGACCAGGACGGTGGAGAAAAAGGATGGCAAAAAATGGGTGAAAGAGGACTATGTCGAGATGTCCGGCATGGAGGTGTACAGAGCATTGGCGGAGGACTTCATCTATAAGCATGTCTACAAATCAAATCACATCAAGTCAATCAAGCGAAAGAATAACTACAATGGAACG
>JAFWEB010000051.1 GCA_017515925.1 Candidatus Saccharimonadota bacterium
GAAGATGACGAGCATTTTGAAGAATTAAAATAATATGTTATAATCAATAAAAATGGAGCCGCGAACGAGATTTGAACTCGTGACCTCATCCTTACCATGGATGCGCTCTACCGACTGAGCTATCGCGGCAACTGAAAGTATTATATCACATGTTAGAGCTAAAAGATATATCATTCAAAAAAGACATCCTAAAAGATGTTTCGCTCAAAGTTAAACCAGGCGAACTAATCGTTATCACCGGCCCAAACGGCAGCGGAAAATCTACTCTAGCCGAAATCATTGCCGGCATCAAAACGCCAAACAAAGGCCAAATATTATTTGCCGAAAAAAACGGCAAGAAGACTGATATTACAGATCTTGCAATTACAGACCGCGCAAAGCTTGGTATTGCCTATTCTTTCCAACAGCCAGTTCATTTCAAAGGTGTAAAGGTGCGCGATTTGTTACAAATTGCCCTAACCGGCGAAGAAACCTTGGTCCAATCAAATGATAAAAAAATCAATCAATTACTAGAATCGGTCGGACTAGAACCATCCGAATATCTGGATCGCGAAATCAATTCTTCACTCTCTGGCGGGGAATTAAAACGCATAGAAATAGCGTCAGTTTTGGCTCGAGGTGCCAAGCTCACAATTTTTGACGAACCCGAAGCTGGTATTGATATCTGGAGCTTTGATAATCTGATCAAGGTGTTCAAAAAATCTAGAAAGGAAATCAAAAATAGTTCCATCATCATTATCTCTCACCAGAGAAAAATCATGGAAATTGCTGATCGAATTATCCTAATCAACAAAGGCAAAATCGAAAAATCAGGCGATGCAAAAACAATGCTCGAATACATCGAAAAGCCTAATGAAACAGCCTCCAAAAAAGGAGCAAGAAAATGATGAATTTAGACGAAATCGAAGCCGAACTCCTAAAAAATGTAGCGAATATTGATGGCGTGCCAGAAGGAGCATATAATTTCCGTGTTAACGGCAAATCTATTGGCAGAAAAAGTAGTAAAAATATCAACGTAGAGCCACGCGAAACCGTCGATGGTCTAAAAATTACCATTGCGCCAAATACTAACGCCGAAGCTGTCCATATTCCTGTCATCATTAGTAAATCCGGCTATGCTGAGACTGTATATAATGATTTTTACATCGGCGAAAATGCGAATGTAACAATAATTGCAGGATGCGGCATCTACAATTGTGGCACTGATGATTCTATTCATGACGGAATTCACAGGTTCTATGTCGGCAAAAACGCCAAGGTGAAATATATTGAAAAACACTATGGTGCAGGCCCATCAAAAGGCAAGATCTTGAATCCTACTACAGAAGTATTCCTAGAAGAAGGAAGCTACGCCGAGCTGGAAATGGAACAAATCAAAGGCGTAGATTCGACTATTCGCACTACCAAAGCCGAGCTTAAAAAAGGCTCACAAATTTTGATTAATGAAAGATTATTTACCGAAGGCAGACAAGAAGCTACCAGCAAATACGATGTTACGATGGAAGAAGATAACACAAGCACCAATATTATCTCTCGTTCTGTTGCTACAGATTTTTCTAGACAAATATTCAAATCAAATATTATCGGAGCAGCTAAATGTAAAGGTCATAGTGAATGTGATGCTATCCTGATGGATAAAGGATCCGTATTGGCACTTCCAGCACTAGATGCAAGAAATCTCGATGCTGAATTGATTCACGAAGCTGCCATTGGAAAAATCGCTGGCGAACAAATCACAAAATTGATGACACTAGGCCTAAACCAGCAACAGGCTGAATCCCAAATCGTGAACGGGTTTTTGAAATAGAAAAGCCCCGAGCATCATGCTCGGGGCAAATTAGTGGGATTAGATATACACTACTACTGGCAGACCTAAGTAAATCTTATTAATTACATTCATCACCTTTGTTCTGCCAAGATATCTACTAATATTCTTATTATCGAGAATCTTTTCGACAAGGGTGCCGGCTCTCGGGTCTTCGTCTCCTTGCCAATCGTACAGGACATTATTTAGGTATCTGCCCATATCAATCATGTCAATTGAACGGAAATATATTATTAGCCTGCAGATGTCGTTACGACAGAGTATTCTATCAAATGACTCATAATCCTCGTGTCTCTGACGACAAAAACAGCCAATCACATCCTGGTCCTCCAGATCCAATTCGTGATCTGCGTACTTTTCCTTAATCGTATTAAAACAATAGTCCAGTTCAGGCCAAATCGTTAAACGACGATCATTGAAAAAAGGTTTGAGAAAACCACCATCAGCTGCAGCCTGGACGAAAACATCCCATGTCTCACTTTTCAAACCCTGGGGTTTATATCGAATTAAATAAGTTTCGGAGCCTGCACCGATGAAAAATGTTCGGCTAGAATATCGTTCGACACCATACTTCTTCATCTCTTCCTCATCATAATATAGCGTGCGAGCTATCTGGAGCAAATCAGAATAAGTGTCAAGAAGTCGGTAATCAATACGATCTTCAACTATAATTCCATTTTTCTCCATATGATAAGTTTTTATTTCGGCAAGAGTTTTTACGGGCAAATACAGCCTATCAATAAAACTAGTCTTGCTACCAAACCTTTCAATTGTTTTTGGCATCTAAATCCCTCCTTTTTTTAAAGAACAATCCCACCATTGTTTATTATACCATATTCTCATAAAGATATCAAATGGAACAGGTATGTGATATAATAGTAATAATTAAAAGTGAGGTTATATGAAAAATAGAACATCAGAGATTATTGTGGCGAGCATTGTTGCACTCGCAATAGGCCTACTAGCAGGCTGTGTGATATGGAATTCTGGAGACAATTTGGCTCCTTTGCCAAAGCCAGAATTATCCGAAGGCCAGCGCGGAGAACTAGGAATCGATAAGAATATCAATGAATCTAACATCGACAAATACCTAGGTAGAAAAGACAGCGTCTATTACGATATGCGCATGTTAGAGGATCCTGCAAATTACGAAGCTATCGAAGGCGATCGTTATCTCTCGGGCTTCATCAAAGGATTTGAAGTGCTACCTTATCCATATATTGCACCCGTTACTGACTTGCCAGAAGCCGTCGGTCAAGGCTACACTGGTCCATCTCTATTTAGAATGGATGGAGAAAACTATGTCGCTAATTACCGCGAAGCTATGCAAATCATCACCGACCTCTTTCCAAAAGATAAAAACATCTTCCTAATGTGCGGTGGCGGTGGCTATGCCGGCATGATGAAGAAGATGCTAGTCAAGCTCGGTTGGGACGCAAACAAAATTTATAACATTGGCGGATACTGGAACTATGATGGCAAAAACAAAGTCGAAATCAAAGAGACCATCAAAGATACCACCTACTACGCTTTCTGGAAAGTCCCATATCACGATATAGATTTTGCTAGCTATACTAAAATCTAAGGATCAAAATGGGTGAGCAAAAGAAGAAGAAAATCGGATTTCATATCGCTATCAGCACGATAGCAGGTATAATTTTGGCAGTAACCATCTTCTTGCTCGTGATTCTGAAGCCTTTTGATACAGTCACGCCAATTGATCTTGGCCCCGGCAATTATGGTGTCAGTGAAGTAAAAGACATCGATAGTACAGAATACAAACAAATGATAAACGATAAAAAATCATTTGTAGCAATGATTGACAACCCTGGCTGCGTTACTACCGCTAAAATGCGCGACATGATGTCTAGCTTTTCGGACAATTTAAAATTCACCTATTATCGAATCTATTGGCAAGATACTAAAGAAACCAATATCCGCGAAAAAGTGAAATACTTTCCATCCATCATCATCGTCGATCATGGAAAAATCGTGGCTGCACTAGACGCGGATTCGGACGAAGACGCCAAATACTACAACAACGCCGCCGATCTCGAAACTTGGCTGAAAAAATACATCAAGTTCTAATCTGTATTTACAAATTCTCTAATCTGTGCTAAAATATATCCTAATATGGCAAAAAAGAATAATACTAAGCGTAAATTAGTCGGGCTAGTTTCTGAGGAATCTGGCATTCGTGCGTATTACACCAAGAAAAATACCATGAATACACCTGACAAACTTTCTCTTCGCAAATATGATCCGAAGCTCCGCAAACACGTTGTCTTTACAGAGACCAAGAAGAACCTCGGTCGTAACGAAGTCAAGGAAAAGAAGCGTTAATCAATATTAAAAGAAGCCTTTAGAAGGGCTTCTTTTTTATCCAAATTCTGGAAAGGAGAAGTCCCCAGGACAAAGCCTGGGGACCAAGGTAAAGGTGCTAAATCCATTTGGGATGGATAAAGTCTAGACAAACGAATACGCTATATAGACAATTAGTAGAACAATCGCAAAAGCGAAGCTTACACCACTGTAAAGCACGGTAGCACGAAACCGCTTTGTATTAAACCCCTTACCGTGGTCAAAAAATCTACTCGCAATGATTAGCAGAATTACACCAATAGATACTAAAATCCATAGCCAAAGCGCTATCAACTGCATATTATCACCTCCCTCTAAAAGAACAAGATTTCCCTTAAGTCAATAATACGCTTATCTTTTTGATAATACAAGTAGAATTACGCAAAGTAATTAGATTCTATATTTCATCGACGGCACGGTGGAAGGAACAGATGTCTATTCGTATTTGGACGGTAATGAACTCCATGACCATACTTATTACGGAAATGGTTGTCCAAATAGTTGGGGGACAGACGGCAATGGTGGCTCAAAGACATCATGTTCAAGTCGTTTAGTTTCGACATATGATGGCGAAAATCAGTATATCGGTGTATATTACCATTTCCAAGCAGCAACAGCTGGTACAGGCGGCGCTATGGCCACTCAAAACGCTAACTCTTCTGACACCTTCTGTCCTCTTGGCTGGCAGTTGCCTTACAATGGCACGGGTGGGGATTATTATGATAAGTCTAGATCATGGAGATACCTATTAGACACGTACGTTATCGGTGGGAATCAAGAAGCCCAGAATAAAAGTAGCTCGTATCCTATTTCCCTAATTCTGGTTGGAAGC
>JAFWEB010000003.1 GCA_017515925.1 Candidatus Saccharimonadota bacterium
ACCTAGAATCAAAAGACGAAAACAAGGCACTCAACCTATCTGGTGGCCAAAAACAACGCGTTTGTATTGCCCGTGCAATCGTCAACGATCCACAGGTTATCTTTGCTGATGAGCCTACTGGTAACCTTGACTCTGCAACTGGCGACAAGATTACCGACCTGCTGTTTGATTTGAACAAGAACAAAGGCGTTACATTAATTATTGTCACCCACGATGAAGATTTGGCTAAACTCTGTGGCAGAATCATCCGCGTTTCTGATGGTAAAATCATTTCTGATCAAACCGTGAGAAAAGACAGTCACAAGAAAGCTAGCGATAGGCTAGAAAAAGAAGCTGCCCGCGTGAAAAAAGCAAACGAGGAGAAGTAAGATGAAGTTAGCTGATTTGATTAAAACTTCAAATAATAATCTCTTCCGCAACAAAGGTCGCACTATCCTCACTATCTTAGCAATCTTTGTTGGTAGCTTTGCAATTAATACTACTACCGCTATTCAGACTGGCGTAAATTCATTTATCGATAGCCAAACTGAGTCATTTGGTGGCGAAGGGTTCATCCAGGCCTATGGTAAAACCGAAACCGATACCGCTCAAACATTGCAGGATATGCAAATTGGTCGCCCAACGAAATACAATGACGGAAACACTAATGCTATGGGTCAGCCAGCTATTACCGAAGAGCAAATTGAAAAATTCAGCAATATCGAAGGAATTATCAAAGACACAGTCTTAGTAGGTAGATTTGCCACTGTTACTTATGTTCAGAGCACCAAAAACGACGAGCGTTTCACAGCACAGCTAAACCAGATGACCACAAAAACCGTTCACTACGACATGGTTGCTGGTGAAAATATCGAAAATAACACTGACGAGTACCAAGTTCTCTTGCCAAACAATCTCTGGACCGAAAGCCTCGGCTACGAAAAACCAGAAGATGCCGTTGGTCAAAAACTTAATTTTGTCTGGAGCGATCCTGTCACAAACAAACTCAAAACATACGCCGCTACTATCGTAGGTGTGCAAGCTCCGTCCGTAATCAATTCATCTGCAATCCTAATCAATAAACCTTTAAACTCTGTTCTTTATGAAGAAAATGTGAAATATCTTCCAGCCGGTGAAAAGGGCAAAGTATTTACCGTTGCAGCCGAATATGATTATCAAAACTACAGTGCCGATGATATCAAGCAGAAAATTTCTGAAATCGGTCTAGAAGGCATGACTGTCAAAGATATTATGGGACAGATCAAAGGATTCTTTGATGCAATTACTAATATCTTTACCGCCTTCGGCTATATCGCATTGATTGCTGCTGCGATTGGCATCATCAATACACTTCTGATGTCCGTCCAAGAACGCACCCGCGAAATTGGTTTGATGAAAACCTTTGGCATGTCCAAGTTCAAAATCTTCCTTAGCTTTGCACTAGAAGCTACGCTACTTGGCTTCTGGGGCGCAGTCTCTGGCCTACTAGTTTCATTTATGCTCTGTAGCGGAATTGATAATTTTGCTCATACCAAAGAAGGCTTCTTGACTGCTTTCCCAACTATGCATTTAGCAGAGTATAATCCAGGTGTATTTATCCCAGTAATCCTCGTGATTATGGTGATCGCCTTTATCGCTGGTGTATTTCCTGCAATCAAAGCCAGCAAAAAGAATCCTATCGATTCACTTCGTTACGAATAAATTAATAAAGGGGAATTATGAAAATATTTGATACTATTGTTTCTGCAAACAGAAACCTTTTCCGATCCAAAACTCGCACATTTCTAACCATCCTCGCCGTATTTATTGGTAGTTTTACTATCATTATGAGTAATGCGGTCAATGCTGGAGTCAATGATTTTATCGATAAACAAACCGAGACAATTGGCGGCGAAGGCTTTATCGAGGTAATGTCTGCATCGGCTTACGACCAAGTAGCCGATATGATGCAGGGTGGTGCCAAAGTCAAAGAATATGACGAAAAATCTGGCGGTAGCATCCTCAGTGCTAGTATTCCTGATGCAGATTTTCAGAAAATGAAAGAAGTAGACGGCGTCAAAAACCTAGAAGTCTTTCATATGCTCAGCACCGAATGGATGAAGCGCGAAGGTGACAACAAAAAATATAATGTCACTGTAGAATACTTCCCAATCAGCGG
>JAFWEB010000052.1 GCA_017515925.1 Candidatus Saccharimonadota bacterium
CAATGGGTTCTCGCGAATCTTTGCAATATCTGCTATAAATTTGCGCAAAACCGAATTAAATTCCAAATATTTCAAAGCGTTTTCTACGCGCTTTGGATTGACAACGAGATCTGGTATCTCAGATAATTTTACTGGCGCATCCGTCATAATGGTAGCAAGTTTTTTCGACATAAAAGCAGAATCTTTGCCGGCAATCAACTTCTTTTGGACGGCGCCCTTGATCTCGTCAATATGATCATATACGCCCTCGAGTGTTTCGTATTGGCTAAGCAATTGCACTGCAGTCTTTTCTCCTACACCTGGTACACCTGGGATATTGTCGCTTGCATCACCCTTCAAAGCCTTTAGATCTAGGAATTGATTTTTCTTGATACCGTATTTTTCTTCTACGGCTGGAACATCCATCTCTTCTAGCTCAGAAAAACCTTTGAGAAGTCGATACATCCTAGTATTATCATCAACAATTTGGAGCATATCCAGATCGCTCGATACAATCACTGTATCCCACTCTTCAATATCTTTTGGTAGCAAACCTAGCGCATCAGCTTCAGATTGATACGAGGCAAGAGAAGCGGAACGAGCGGTACTTCCCGTACCGTGAGCGAGCATCGCATCTGCTAACGATGTAGCAACTGAAGTCTGATGTGCTAAAGTGCCGATAATGTCGTCGGCCTCGTAGTCATCGCATTCTATAAAATCCCAACCTAAGGCCTTGATTAATCTTTCTAATAGCGGGATTTGTGTGAAAAAATCTTCTGGTGGTTTGACGCGGCCAGCCTTGTAATCAGGATAAATCTCTTTGCGCTTTCTGATAGAAGTCTTGGCCTTGTCCCAAGCAACTACTACTTTGGTAGGCTGGATATCTTTTACTATTTCTAGCGCAATGACAGCGAAACCATAAATACCACCGGTAGGCGTGCCGTCAGATTTAGAGAGATTACCCATCGCATAGTAACCACGGTAAAATACACTTTTTCCATCAATGATTACTAGCTTTTTCATCTTCCTCCTCTTGACTTTTTATCACGCTTATGCTATAATGCAAAGTAATCGGGCACCAGGCCGTCTAAAAATTAATTTCCTTCAGTATCTCGCCCATCTTTTCTTGCATCTGTTCTACTGTGCCATCATTCAGAATATAATAATCTGCCGCAGCGATTGGGCCACCTTTTTCCATGTTCTCAATTTCGCCGATATCTCTAGAGCGAACCTCTTCTGGCGTAAGTGGGCGAACTTGTCTCTGTCCTACTCTCTTGTAACGTAGTTTTTTAGGAACAACAATAGCAACAAAAGTCAGCATTTTTGGAAATTCTTTTTTGAGAATAGAATATTCTGTCCAGGAATAAACACCGTCTAGCACGATTCTCTTCTGCCCAGCTTTCATCAAATCATGGACTTCGTCAATTACCTGGCGAACTACCCAATCTTTGCCTTCTGTTTTCCTAATTTGTTCACGGAAATTTTTCTCATTTTGCTCGTTAATTTCCAAGCCTCTTTTTTCTAGAGCCTTCAAAATCATGCCACCAAAATATACTTTTGGATAACCTTTGCCGGTCAAATAATCTACAGCTACAGATTTGCCGCTACCGCTCATGCCAACAATGGCGATGATCTTTACGTTATCTTTGTTGTCTCGAATTAGATCTGCTTCTGCCTGAATATCGGCATCAGTCAACACCTCTTTTTTCGTCTTTTCACTCATAGTTTAATTATATCAGATTTATCTTATCTGACGACTACTTTGATTGGCTTGTGAGATTTTCTGACGGAGAACTCGTAAACCTCGCGTTTTTCGTATTCGCCTTCGGCCTGAATCTCAACTTTTGCCGGATTTAAGAATGTAATTTTAGTGGCATTGGAAACTTCTTCGCCAGGTATACGATACAGAATGCTACGAGTCATAAAACAAATCAAACGGAAAAAGCTCTTCAAGCGCCCATAAGACAAGCGATAGACTGTAGGCTGGCGCCAATATTCACCACCTTTCATCATCTTAGCTACAGTACGGCTATTGATGAACATCACATCAGAGACATTGTTGCCCATTGGTTCATCATCCATATGAATGTCCGGAGGAAGAAATGTGTGCTTTTTGTTCTTGAAATACCATCTGGCGAGGCGACGGATTGAATAGAATATGCCTTTTTTGCCTTTTTTTAGATTGTCGCGCGTATCCTTAGCATTGAACTCCTCGGTGCTTTCGGCAAACATTCCAATAGTGAAATAGCAGGCAGCATATTTGTAAAACTTACCGTCGGCATAAGCTTCTAGTGGGTAGAGATCTTGAACTTTGCCAGCTGCATAGTCAGCGACAATCTCTTCACAGTCAGATTCACCAAGCATTCTAGCCATATCGTTGAAATTGCCATAGCCCAAAATTCCTAGGGCCACATCTTTGTCTGTCATCATGGCGGCATTCACTCCAACCGTCGCCGAGCCATCACCACCAGCCACTATCACTAAGTCTTTGTCCATCAAAATCCTAGCCAGATTTTTGGCATTCTCTTCTACAGGTGCGGTCTTGACTGTGAATTTTCCAATCTGAATACCGCTCATTGATTGGAGCTTGTCTATCACTTCAGTCTGTATTCTAGCCTGTTTGGATGATTTTGGATTATAAACCAAGATTACGCGTTGCATTGTTCCCCCGCACTAACCTCGGAAGATGCCACCTGGCAGAATCCACTGTAAGAAACCCCACATCACAGCATAAATTGCAAGACCAATTACAATATTAATCAAGCGAGATTTTGCTTTTGTCATTTGAGCTTCGTTATCTCTGGCAGTGAGATATTGCACACCAGAAATAACAATACCAAGTGTACCAGCGATACCGACGCCATAAGTTAATACTTCGAGCACGATGTTGAGAATACAGAAAATACCACCGCCTTTGTCGTCTTCTTTGCCTTCGCAAGAAGTCAAAATAGTAGTATGAGGTTTTGATTCACCATCACCTTCATCGGCATAGGCAGGCTGAGCAGTCAACATAAAAGAAGATAGTGCCATCGATAGAGCTACTACTCCAGTTGCGATGATGTTGATAATTTTCTTTAGCATATACCTCCTTTTA
>JAFWEB010000053.1 GCA_017515925.1 Candidatus Saccharimonadota bacterium
AAAACTAAAACGGGCACCTTGTTTTCTGATTTTTGTTACCTCATCAAACTGCTTTTCCTGATCTGCATTTTCTGGATAAACTATTTTACCGGAAAAAGATAATAACAACTGTTTTGCAAGGTCTTTGTCAAGAGCGAATAATTCGCTTTCGCCAACCTGGTGTTTTTCAAATACCTCCTGGAGAAGTTTTTCTTTTTCATCATAGTCATCCACTTCTATGGCAAAAAATCTTTTGAGGCCAGAAATATTATAATAGCCATTTGCTTCCAAAAAACGCATTCTCTCTGGATAATTATCCGTTCCAGCCTTCCCGATTTTTATCAAGCCAGGAACCACTGTTGTCATGATATAAACAATACCTTTTTTGTTCATCTTTTCTCCTTTTACCTCATTATAACATAGTAGTATAATAAGAGTATGGTACGCATCAAATCCCTTACTCACATTTTTTGCCTTTCTGGCGTTGTTGCAATCGTTTTTTATCTACTCCACGATATCATCGGGGCGGTGAATTATCCAGGCTATAACTGGATGAGTCAGGCGGTGAGTGATTTGACTGCGACGGATGCGCCATCTTTTGTAGTTGCAAACGGACTTTCTACAGTCTATGGAATTTTCTCCTGCTTGTGTTGCGCTGCGCTTTGCATCCTCGCTCAAAAAGGACTCGCGCAAAAAATCGGCAGTCAGCAAAGTGCGAAATCTGAAGAGATAAAGCAGGGAAACAAAAATGCGAATGGCAAGAAAAACAAATTCAAATACCTCAAACTCGGCATCTACCTTTTCGCCATCATGAATTTCGTTTCTGCCATCGGCTACTCACTGTTTCCACTTTCCAGCGCGGGCTACGATGGATCGGTGCAGTCATTTATCAATGTCTATGTCATCACAATTCTAGTCATCCTCCTTTCCATCATTTCATTAATCCTCATCGCGATTGGTGCGTTTAAATCCAAGCGCAAAGTCCTCGGCGTGTTCGCAATTATTGCATTTATCATGATGTTTGTTGGTGCGGCGGGTAGCGCAAGTGTGCCAAAAGAAATCTTTGGCGTGGTGGAAAGATTTAGCACATATAGCGCAGTAGTATTCACCGGCATCCTCGGCATCTATGGTTTTTGTGGAAAGCTAGAAGCAGGGAAACAAAAATGAAAACTGATTATCTAGGTCACGCGTGTTTCAAAATCAATGATAGTTTGGTGATTGATCCATATAAAGATGGTAGTGTGCCGGGACTTAGCCCGCTTCGCACCACGGCGGAAAAAGTAATTTGTTCGCACGAACATGCAGATCATAGCGGACGCGAATGTGTGGAAATTGTGGCCAATGAAAAACAGGTGGGGAATCAGCAAACCAATGCAGCTGATCTACAAATTGAGGAAATCCCCAGTTGGCATGACGATCAAAACGGTGCGTTGCGCGGGCCAAATACGATTTTTGTCATCACTTCAGAAAATCCAGACGACCAGCCAGCAACTGACGAGAAACTCGTTCATCTCGGTGACCTGGGACATTTTCCAAATGAAGCTCAGCTAGCAATAATTTCCGATGCAGATTATTTGCTAATACCTGTTGGTGGATTTTTTACAATTGATGCAAAAACTGCCGTAGAAATTTGCAAAGCCGCGGACCCAAAAAACATCATTCCGATGCATTATAGAACCTCCGAATATGGCTATCCAGAACTGGCACCTGTGGACGAATTTGTGAAGTTGGCAAACGAGGCCGGACTCGGCGAAAAAGTGAAAATTCTCCAGCCCAAAATCTAATTAGCTATAGTATAATATTAATCACTAGTATCAATATCAAGAGTAATATTTAGCTTATAGTTTTTATATTTTGATTGGATTTCATCATAAATATGGTGGTATAACCCTTCGCGATCTTGGACTGCGAAATCAATTATAATATCTAGACTAATAGTCTTATCGACCTCATCCATATAAAATCCGTGCATCTGCAAAACGCCTTGATGAGAAAATACGATTCCTTCTATATCTTTTCTAATTCTGATGGTGTCTTTGTCTTTGGTATTGATTGAATAAACGCCGATAGTATGAAGAATTACACCAAATTTTGCAAAAATATTTTTTGTGATGCGGCGAGAAATTTTATCTATGTCAGCGACCGTCAGAGTATCATTTACTTCAATGTGAACAGAGCCGAGATATTTGTCTGGACCATAGTCGGTCAGGATCAGATCGTAGGCGCCTTGGATGCTGGGATCTTTGACGATTTCATTTTTGATTTTGCGCGACAACGCACTTTCTACTCTGGTGCCAAGAATATTGTTGACAGAGCCTTTGATTAGCTCTAGGCCAGTTTTGATAATGAAAACAGAAACAAGGATACCGACGTAGGCTTCAATATCAACTTGCCAAATAATATAAATAACAGCAGAAGCAAGCACGGAAATCGAAAGAATGGCGTCATTAAATGCATCAGCGCCACTCGCTACAAGGGAATCAGAATTTACTCTTTTTCCAGTTTTCTTGACGTAAAGACCCAAGATAAATTTAACAACAATACCAGCACAAAGAATGACGATAGTTACAGTATTATAATCTGGAATTTCCGGATTGATGATTTTCTTAACGGACTCAATCAGGGCGGTAGCACCAGCATAAAGGACGATGGCGGAAACTATAAACGCGGTCATGTACTCTATGCGACCATAGCCATAAGGGTGCTTTTTGTCTGGCGCCTTGCCGGCAAGTTTAGTTCCGATAATCGTAATGATACTAGATAATGCATCGCTCAAGTTGTTCACTGCATCGGTAATAATGGCGATGGAATTGGACATAAAACCAACCAAAGCCTTGAATCCGACAAGGATCAGATTAGCGACAATACTAATAACGCTAGTTTTTACGACGACTTTTTCACGCGTAAATTTTGTTGGTTTTATCATATAAGAATTATAGCATAGAAAGGACTAATGCTATTCTCCCTGATTATTTAGGATTCTCTCGATGATTTAATTTTATTGAAAATATAGAGGCCTAGAACAGCGCCAATAACTACAGCAAAGCATAAGCTTGTGTCGCTTGTCACAATTGCGCTTGCACCCTCGCCGGTAAATACTCCAGTGTTAGGAATTGTAGGGTCTTCTTCATTTTCTTCTTCTACGATCTTAAATTGCGCTCTAGCATGTCCAGATTCTGGCTCTGAAAACCAAGCTAGGAATGAGTGGTCACCCAATTCAAGTGTATTCAAGAAATCCGCTGGTAAGATAATAGTTTGAGTCTCTGGATCTACTACACAATACTCTTCCATATCAACGTATTCGCCATCAATGATGAGAACACCTGTATCGCAGAATGTTGTTACATCGTTATCGATTTTGAAGGCTAATGGTTCTTCACTGCCGATGATATGCTCGCCGCCGTCACCTTCTAGTACTGGATAAACACGGAGGAAGGTTGCGTAAAAGGTTAAAGACTCTGTACCAGGCGTTACTCTGAAAACATTGTCTTGTATCTGATCGGTGACTTCTTGGCCGTTTAATTCTAGATATACTATCTCATTGCCTGGTTCTGGAACAATTCCTACTTCTACATCGGTACCGCCGACTACAATGCTTGGTACATCGAGATTTCCGTTGCCTGTGATGTATTTATAAACGGAAAGGTCGTGGCCGGCTCTCACGTAGGCGTCCATGGTGATGTCTCGGATCTCTTTGCCAGTTTCGGAGCCTTCGTCGATAACGGCGAGGTCGAGGGTGACTGGCATGCTTCGTTTCATAACTTCGACATCATCTTTTACTTCGAAGGTAACATAGATGAGAGTGTCACCAGCTTGGACATGGATGCCTTCGTCGCCGACGACATCATCAATGCAACCTGGGATATTCCAATCAAATTCACCGGTTGACATAGAATAGCAGAGATGACTGATGCCGGATGAATAATCCATCCAACTCATATAGTGTTGCAATTCTTCATCTTCGTCACTAATAGGCGTAAAATATCCATGCATGGAATGTATGGTCATTTCGCGTGTTGCTTTTAGTCTTACATCAACTAAGCGCTGGTCTGGTTCGGACGGATCAATTTTATCGAGTTCAAGCGTGCTGCCTTCTGCGGTGAAATAATTCTCTGCTGCAGATGCTTTGAAAATGTGGATATTTGATAGTGCTAGAACTGCTACTATGTAGTATACTGCGATTTTTAAATATTTACTGTGTTTATTTTTATGCATAAGAGCTCCTAAAAATTAATATGACCTGTATATATTGTATATTATATCACAAAACGCTTATGCTGTGTATAATGATATAACGCGTATGAAGAAATCTTCTATTATTTTTCTTTTCTCACCTGAGCAAGAAAATAAAGACCTATCGTGTCGATAATGAAGTCGAGCGACAAAAGACCTGTTGCACCAGTTTTTGTAGTAAAGAAAGTTACAATAGCGCCGACAATACCCAAAATCAATAAAACTCCATAAAGTACACCGTCACTTTTCTTAGCGGCAACTCTTCTTGCAAGCCAGAAAAACCACAAGTTGAGCAGAACGGTAACTCCGGCTGTAATGCCAAATTTTATCATTCCTTCATTGCCACCCAGACTTTCTTCCAAACCGTTGCGAAGTTCTGGCATGGCAAAACAAATAATTGTACCGATAGTGTAAAATGCAGCAACAATAATATAAATCCAACTAAATGATTTTATTGTTTCATACGAAGTTCTTTTTGACATTTATTTCTCCTTTGACTAAACACTTATTACCTATAATATATCAAATTGTCAATAAAAAGACAAGGCGCTTATGCTTCGTTTAAACACTTAGTAATGCGACGAACCAAAATCATAAACATTGTGTTATAATAAGCATAAGTGTCATACATTGTTAATTAGGAGGTCAAATGTATATTATTAAACAATGGAGAATCGCAGTGCTAATGTTATTTTCTTTAGCATTTGTTATTTTCTTTACAACGTCAAACACATTCGCGGAAGAATCTGCAGGCAAGGACGTACTCCACGCAGTAACAATGACCTACGATCAAGACGTAGTAGATATTTATAACAACGTTTATGTTGTTTCCATCGACG
>JAFWEB010000054.1 GCA_017515925.1 Candidatus Saccharimonadota bacterium
CAGAAGACAGGTGAAATGGTGGATTAGCAAATACTTTGTATGGCTCGGCTGGTAGCTGGAATTCTAGGAAATCTTGTTCTACCACGGTAACGTTTTCGATATTATATTTGGCGAGATTTGCGCGAAGTTTTTCGGCGGTTTCGTGATCAGTTTCCACCGCGATAACCTGGCGGCAGCGTTTAGCAAGTGCCGAAGTAATCACACCTGAACCAGCACCAATTTCTACTACCAAATCTCGTTTTTTAATATTGCTGTGTCCAATCAACATCAAAGCTATCCGCGGATTGCGGAGGAAATGTTGAGACAGGATATCTTTTCGCATATTATTTTAATTCGAGTGGAGTTTGGTCGCCGGTGGAGAAATCTTTGACCTTGCAGGATCCGTTTTTGACTTCGTCTTCGCCTAGGACAATTCCCTTTTTAGCAATACTAGCGGCTACTTTCATCGCATCACCAAGCTTTTTCTCGACTGGAATAATTGTGGCTGATTGACCCTCACCGCGAAATTTGCCAGCCAATTGGTAAGCTGTTTTATAAGCACTTGCATCAAGTGGGATAATTGCGTAGTCGATTGGCGCAGACGTTTCTTTGTCGACCAAGCCGCTCTCGTTCAAAATATAGAACAGACGAGTGAGGCCGATAGATGCGCCAACGCCTGGGAATCTCTGATCGGTGAAGTTGCTAGCGAGATTGTCGTAGCGACCACCACCACCAATCGAGCCAACCTCGGGATGCTCTGGAAGTAGACCTTCAAATACTGTACCGGTGTAATAATCTAGGCCACGCACGATTTTCATATCAATAACAAATTCATTTGTATTAAGTCCCATTTCAATTAGATCGGCAGAGACGATTTCTAGCTGAGCCAAGCCCTGTGAAAGATTATCTAGACCATCATCAGTATATTCTAGGCCCATATTGTCGAGCATGGATTTGATGTCATCCACGCTGCCTTTTGTATCAATAAATGTTGTAATTTTTACAACAGTATCCTCTGTCAGACCTAACTCATGCAAGTATTCCAGCGTTTTTTCGGCTGGAACCTTTTCGGAATGATCGATAATACTATTAATATCTTGTTCTTGATTCACCGCGCCAATTGCTTCGATAAAGCCACTGACAAATTTGCGGTTATTAATGCGAACTAAAACTGGAGTTTTGACAAAACTTTTTACTGCCTCGACAAATGTATAAATGACTTGCGCATCATAGAAAATCGGCAATGTGTTTCGGCCAACTACATCCACATCGCATTGATAAAGCTCACGATAGCGGCCTTTTTGTGGGCGCTCGCCACGGAAATTGCGGCCAATCTGCGACACGCGAAATGGAAAATGCAAATCACTCTCGTGCTCTACTACATAGCGAGCAAGCGGGACAGTATGATCAAATCTGAGCGACTCGGTAGAATCTTCGGCACTCTCGTCGGTTTTGATTACACGATAAATTTGTTTCTCTGTATCACCACCAGCTTTGGCAAAAAGAATCTCATTGCGATCAATAGTAGGAGTCTCAATATTGAGGAATCCATGGAGATGATATACCTCGGCAATTTTAGATTTGTAATCATTAAAAATGGCCTGCTTTTCGGGCAAAAGCTCCTGCATGCCAGAAATTGGAGAGGTATTGAATTTTTTCATAAGTATATTATACCACAGAGGAACAAAAAATGGTGGCTCCGACTGGACTTGAACCAGTGACACAAGGCTCTTCAGGCCTCTGCTCTACCAACTGAGCTACAGAGCCAACCTTAGACAATTATAACACGATTCTTTAGAAAATACCATATCAAAAATCCCCCTCTTACGAGGGGGGGTTCTAGCTACGAAAGATCGTAATTATTTCTTCAAAGCTTTCTTGTCGTACTTTGCTTTACCAAAGCCAAGAACTAGCCATACAATTGGGGTGAAGAAGAATAGACATACTGCAAATCCTGCACCCTTGCCGAAGACCTTA